>NZ_JACGWD010000112.1:0-8395 GCF_014077565.1 Pseudoalteromonas sp. 5Ae-yellow | reverse complement strand
TTCCTTCAGACCCCACCGTTGGCCAGTGACGCCCTTGCCATTCAGATTATCTTCCCCTTAGTCAGGGTGATAAGGCATCTTTCAGCCTATCGGGTTTGCCAGCTTCGCTGGGCAAACAAAAAAGCCCAAACAGTGTTTGGGCTCAATCATTAGTACTAGGGCGCTAAATTTAGTTATTTTGCAAGTAAGCTGTTTAATTCATTAATAATTGAATGAATGCGCTCTGCATTTTTTCCTAAATCACTACGCCCTACTCGCGACTTACTACGAATATCAACAAAACGTTGGCTGCCTTCATCTTTAATACGAATAACCACATCGTCTTTAAAACCAAACCACGTTGTTGTATCGGTAGCTTCCACAATACCTGTAGCCGTATTTGCACTTACCAATGCAAAGCCAAGATTTTTAACTGCTTGTTCGCTTGCTGTCATTAAATCGGCTTTAGATTGTGCAAAGCTTAAAGTTACCAGCTCAGGGTATGCTTTGCGTTGCTGTACTGCCGTTTCTTCACCCGCGTATTCTACTGGGTTAGATGCATTTGCACGCAGTGGTGCAATTGCTACAAATTTTGGTGGATTAACTAAATCAGTTGAAATGTCATGAATTGCCGGTACGCCTTCAGCCTTGTTCATCATATTAAGTGGCATAGCAATGGCCACAACCGAAAATACAAGTGCAATAACACCACTGCTTAGCGTTAACGTTTTACGCATAAATAACGCTTGTACTATAAGTAGCACCAATGCAGCGCCACCAGCATAAACGCCAAATTTAAACCCCGTAAACGCAACACCTAATTCTACAATACCAAATTTATACAAAGGCCCTGGCAGTATGACGAGTAAAAAAGCGATTAAACTAACTAAGCTCACTAAAACTTTCATTTTATGATTCCTATATTGTGTGTGATTTTTATTATTAAAACAGATAAGCACTATTAACCAGTAGCTTATACTACTAACAAGTGCTTTTAGATTACTATTAGCGACTAATTACACAAAAAAGTCCAATGTTGTGTGATCAAAGTTACTCAAGTTTGGAAAAATATCAACAAGCTCAGAGCTTGGCACACCAAACCACTGAGCCAATGTGGCAAAGTACTGCTCATTAGCAACACTTGGAATTAAACGCCCGCCACCGGTATCTTGTGGGCCATCCAAATGTTGAGTTAATAGCTCGCCATATATATTGCCGCCTTTTACTGCGCCGCCCATTACTATTTGGTTCCCTGCCCAACCATGGTCAGTGCCATCGCCATTTGAGGTCAACGTGCGACCAAAATCAGACATAGTAAACGTAGTCACTTTATCAGCCATATCAAGCTCTTTCATCGCACTATCAAATTCACTTAACCCTTGAGCTAACGTATTTAATAAAGCAGGGTGCGTTGTTAATTGGTTGTCGTGGGTATCATACCCCCCCATAGAAACAAAAAACACTTGGCGTTGAGTACTCAACTTTGCCTGTACGCTAATTGTTTTAGCGACTGCGGCAAATTGCTCACTAAGGCTATTATCGCTAAATGGGGTAATAAGTGCAGGCGCGCTTTCTAACGCGCTGTTCATTGCTTGAGTGTTATTTATCGCACTTGTTAAGCCATTGGCATAAGCTGTACTTAACGGATGGCTCGTATTGCCTAGTAAGCGGTTCATAATAGCGGTTACGTGCTCGCTACGAGGTTGATACCCTCCAAACGCGTTAATACTACTAATGCCGCTTTTGTTAAGCGCAAATGCATTGCTAGCACTTCCCGTTTGCCATAAATTAGTACCGTCGAGTGATACATTAGCTGCAAACTCATCTTGTAACTCTAAACGCTCTAAAAGTCGTGCGCCCCACCCGCTATTAAGTGATTGTTTTTCTCGACCATACATCCACGCAGCTTGCTGATCGTTATGCGAAAACAAATGCTTAGGCAAACCTATTGCTTTATTTTTATAGTCATTCAATGTTGTGGGAGCGAGTAAAGTACCTACCCCGCCTATAAATGCTAAATTTTGAGATTCAAACACATTTTGTATCGGTTCAAGTGAAGGATGAATACCGACTCCACCGGCAAACTGGCTTTTAATGCTTAGCTCAAGTGGGCTTTCTACCGCTAGGTTTTGCCTGCTTTGCTCGTACAAACTCCGTTGCTCGCCTTCAAGCGGAACGAGCATATTTAACGAATCATTCCCCCCGTATAAATACACACACACTAATGCTTTATAATCACCTAGCTCAACGGCATTAGTCGCTCCAGTTAATGCTTGTAATTGCAGGCTCGTTAACGCGGCAGTCGATACGCTGCCTTTTACACATAAAGACAAAAACTCTCTTCTATTAATGCTCATTATGCGCTCCTAATACTGCACGTTAAATTCAGGTGAAATAGCAATCATATATAATAAATACGAAACCCGTTCACGGTATTGCTCTTCATTAAAGTAGGCATCTAAATCAAGTAATGCTTGGCGTGTGTCACTGCTCATTGCGCCTGCAAAATATAACGTGTTGTACTGAGCTAATAGCGCGCTAACACCGTTTTTCTCTAAAACATTCATGTCGTCTTGAACATAAATATAAATACTATTTGAATTTAAATCGCTGCGCGCTTCTGCGGTACTCCATACTAAGCTTGCGTAAAGCGCGTTCATGGTGCCAATCAGTGTTGCGTCGTTTGCTATTTGTAATTCTGGTGCAACAATACCTTCATTTCGCAAAGCTGCGGTTTGATAATCAGGCCTAAAAAAGTTAAATACTGAAGCCGATTGCATGGGTCCTTGTCCGTAGCTATTTATTAAATTCCATGTTTTATAATAACCCGCTGGCGATTTAGCATCGAGATTTCGCCAAAACTGTACAGTTTTTAAAATAGGCTCTTTAATTTTACCTTGGTAATTAAGCACTGAGCCAAAATGCCGCGCTTCATCATCTAAATAAATAGCCTTTACTACCGCCGCTAAATCGCCGCGTACACCAGCGCCGTTATCAATAAATACATTAGCTACTCGCTCAACATATTGGGGGGTTGGGTTTGAGGTAATTAATCGCTGAATAAGCTGTTTGCTAATAAACGGCGCAACATTTTGATGATTAAATAAATTATCGAGCCCTATTTGCAATGACTCTTCTGCTGCATAACCTTGTGGTATAACCTCACCGTTTAGTAAGGTTTTTTGTTTACTAGAATGGTACTCGTCAAATGCTTCCATTGGCTTAATATAATCACGACTTTTACGCTTAAATGTTTCACTATCGGCAAACGTCCAACCAGTAAATACGCGTGCAAAACCCTCTATTTCTACCTGTCCGTAAGTGGCAATGGTATTACCTTGTGCATCAAGCTTGGCGCTGCCATCTAGATTTAGTTCTTCAAGGCCAATAGTAAATAACTGCATTACTTCACGTGCGTAATTTTCGTCTGGGCGAATATTAAGTGTATCGTCTGCTTTTTCGTTACCCAAATGGCTTAAATAAGTTCCCATAATAGGCGAAAGCGTGACATCTTCGAGTAAGTCACGATAATTACCAAAGGCATGCTTTAGTAATAAATCGTAATAAGTGATCATGCCCTCAGGTTGCCCTCTTAAGGCACTGTTCTCATCCGACACCACTAATATTTCACTTAACGCAAATGCAACACGTTGACGGAGTTGATCGTCACTTTGCATTACTGCTTTCCACCATGCATCTATGCGGCTTATGTATTTAAAGTCGTCATCGTCATTTAGCTTTACTAAATAATCACGGTGATAATTAATAGGTAGCGCTATTTGTTTATCAAGCCATTGCTGCTCGCTTAAACCTTGTGTGTTTTGTATTTCACTAAGCTTAGGCCCCATTGTTGCTTGGTGTAGTAACCGTGCGGCGCTAATCTCATCCATATTATTGCGCGCTATAAAGCTCAGCGTTTTTACACTGCTTGCCCCTTCATTGTCGGTTGCTGTGATCGAAAAAGCGTAATTAACAGGCTTATAACTTTGCGCATTTAGCAGTGTTACTGAGGTGGTTACTGCCTCTAAAGGCCCGCTAATTAGTTCAGGCCCTTGCGTTTGTTGCCATACAACCGATGTAATAGTGCCGTCTTTATCACTGGCTGTTGCTGTTAGCTCAATTGTTTGGCCCTTACTTAATTCACTAGGAAAATCAGCGACTGACAAAATGGGGATTTTATTTCCGTTAACGGTTGGCGTATCATCTGAGCCTGAACCACCGCAAGCGCTTAGTATAAAAACCGAGCTTGCGATCAGAGCAAATTTATAATGCATGTAAAGTCGTCATCATTTGTTAATTAAAGTACGTTAGTGTGTACCGAGTTTGATGCATTTATTGAAACACAAAATTTACAATTTAACTCTTTATTTTTTGTAACCGAATCATGAACGCCCCATTAATAATGCACTAGCTGCAGGGGTAAACAGCCAGAGCTTTATTATTTATGAAAACAGAAATTCGCTATTGTTTTGAATCTTCACAAGTTGCTAACCGGTTTTTACACGAGCTGAAAGACTGGCCGGTTAACGATGTAAAAACACGACTTTTTAATGGCGGCGATAGTGTAAAAGTGACATACGAATACGACGAAAGTGGTTTTGATTACACCTCAGCCGAGCTCGACGACCTAGCAGAAAAGCATGGCGGAAAAGAAGTTTAAATCCAATAATAACAAGGTATGGAGCCATTTTTCTTGGCGAACGCACTAAACATCAATATTGATAATGCGATCAGTAAATGTTTCATAAATATATCTTTATTGGCTTTATTAGTTATTCGTGGTACTTGCGGATCATCGCCACTTTGCCGCTTTCAATTTCAATCACTTCCATCATTGTGGAGGTGTACTCTATTGGCTGCTTATTTTGCGGATGAATACCTTTTACATAGTTTTTATAACGAATAGCAAAGCCTGTATCGTTAAACACAAATGTATTAAGCAGTGTGCTTTCAAACAATGTGTGCGCACCTAAGTAAAAACTCATACCTTTGCGCATCTGCTTTTTACCATCTGGAGTACGTGAGTCATCCGGTTGATACGGAATATGCTGATTGCCAATATCATCGGTTAACAATGCAAGGTAAGCCTCAAGCTCTTTAGCACCTGCGTTAGGTGCTTGTGTGGCGGTCATTGTTTTATAGTACTGCTGCGCAAACGTATTTAAGTCGAGAGGCTCTTGGGCATGAACCGAAAAGGTAGCAACTAATACCAAACCTAACGTTAAAAGTAACCTCATTGACTATTCCCTGTAGCTAAAAATATTTTATAGGTACATTACATTAGTAAGTTCAATAATCAAACAAAATTAGTTTTAAGTGAATTATCACCTACATCTTGCTCTTTACTCTGTTGGTTGCAACACTGTTGGCAGGGTCGTCTGGCCAAAAATGTTTAGGGTAGCGACCTTTCATTTCCTTTTGCACGTCGCGGTAACTGCTAGCCCAAAAGTGCGCTAAATCTTGAGTAAGTTGCAGTGAGCGTTTACCTGGCGATAGCAACTCCATAAGCAGTGGCAGTTTACCCTTGGCAAGCATAGGCGTACTAGTCAAGCCGTAAACTTCTTGCATGCGCACGCTTAGCTTTGCGGGGCCATCAAGCTGGTATTCTATTTTTATATTTGAGCCACTTGGCACCGTTAAGCGCAGTGGTAACAATGCTTTTAACGCTGTTTGTTGTTGCCAATCAAAACAGTTCTGCAATGCTTCAAAGTAGTTAAACTTTTTAAGCTGCGTAAGCGTTTTAATATCTTCTAAAAACACGCCTAGCCACTGCGCTGCATTTTGAATGAGTTGTTGCTCGTTTATTTGTGGGAATTTATCGGGTATTAAATTACTTGCTAAGCTCATGCGTATCAGCAATTGCTGCGCATCAGGTTGCTCGTTAAATAATGCAAAACCGTGTTTAGCAAATAAGTTAAGCCACGCTTTAGCACGTTCTCTCTTATCTAGTTTTTGTTTACTAGGCTGGCTGGTGAGTGTTATAGCACCAAGCTTTACTTCATCTTGATGAATAAAACGCGCTGATTTTTCATCAAACTCACAACGAGTAAGTTCACTAAATAAATGCGGTAAATACTCTTGTAACTCAAATGGGTTGAGCGCAGTGGCTGTAAATATACGCCCTCCTTTGTGCCCGCCCATGGTTGCTATAGCTAAGTAATCGTCGTTGTGCCAGTAATCGGCATTTAACTCAGCACCTGCACCATTGGCAAGTAGGTAACCATTACCGCGTTTTTTAGCAATACGATCTGGATATGCCAATGCCACCAACAAACTAATATAATGCGTATTTAATTCGCTGTTTTCGTTTTTTACTTTTAAGCGGCTTTGCCAATATTTTAACTGTTGTTTAAATACCGGATGCGGACGTTGTTGTTGGCTATGTAGCGCTAAACTCAACTCGTTTGCACTGTTTACTCGGCTCTCAAGTAATGCCACTAAATAAATAGCGAGCCTAAAAATACCAGAGAGTTGGTCATCAAGTATTTGTGCTTTTAATAGCATATGCGCCAAACGAATATCAGCACCAAAACCTAGCATTTTACTGCCAAGCGGTGTGAGCTTACCTTTGCTATCAATAGCTTCAAGCATATTAAGCAGGTTACTTGCTTGCTCGCATTGTTGCTCAGTGGGCTTATCGAGCAAGGTTAGCTCATCAATACTGGCTCCCCACTGCTTTGCCTCAAGCATAAGTTGGCTTATGTCTGATGTGAGTATTTCGGGATTGTCGTGGCTATTACGTCTCTCAAAGGTTTGCTTTGAGCCAATTCGATAAACAATGCCCGGCTCTATTCGCCCTGCACGCCCTGCACGCTGCACAGCAGACGAGCGCGATATACTTTGTGTTGTGAGCTCAGTGACCCCTGTTTTTAAATTAAAGGTAGCTGCACGGCGCTTGCCGCTGTCAATTACAATGCGTATGCCTTCAATAGTTAAACTGGTTTCGGCTACATTGGTGGTAAGCACTACTTTGCGCATGCCGTTTGGTGCAGGAGCAATAGCAGCTTGCTGATTGGCTTTATCTTGCTCGCCAAATAGCGTTGCTACTATGCAGTTACTGGGTAAATCGCTAAGTGCTTGTTGCACGCGTAGTATCTCAAATTGCCCAGGTAAAAATACCAATGCGCTACCTGTTTGCTCATTAAGTGCTTGTTTTATTATGGTAGGAATTGCATCGAGCCAACGGCTTTCATCTTTTATGGGTATGTATATTTCGTCTATTGGGTAGCTGCGACCGCTTGATTGAATTACAGGGCAGTCAAAAAACGCTGTATAACGCTCAGTATCAAGAGTTGCCGACATAAGCATAATGGTTAAATCTTCACGCAGCGCACTTTGGGTCTCGAGCGCAAAGGCAAGTGAGGTATCGGCTGCAATTGAACGCTCATGAAATTCATCAAATATCAGTAAATCAATATCGCTTAATTCGGGGTCGTTTTGCAACATGCGCGTTAGCATGCCTTCGGTGACTATCTCGAGGCGCGTATTAGCGCTTACTTTACTCTCGCCCCTAATCCGCAAGCCCACACTTTGCCCAACACTCTCGTTTTGGCACTTTGCTAAGTAGCTGGCTATATTACGAGCAGCTAAACGGCGAGGCTCTAGCATTACAATACGTTTAAAATGCCCATCGCGCATTAGTTGCAGCGGCAACCACGTAGATTTACCCGCACCAGGCGGCGCTTGTAATAACGTAATAGGATTACTTTGTAATGTAGTAACGAGTTGTTGATATATGTCTTGAACCGGCAGCACAGCTATTTACCCTAAATTGCTTTGCAGGCATTGTAACAAAAAACCGCAGCGACACCGCGGTAGATGTTTATTAATAATTGCTATTAACTACCCGACACCATTCTAATTCGATCTGCAGGCACTCGTAATTGCTGCATTAAGTAAATTTTAAATGGTGCTTCGTAAGGTTGCCCATCAACCGCTTTTTGCATGCATAAAAGCCATGCATCACTTTGCTCAATTCCTACATGTAAATGTTTGTGCGCTTGAGGAATGTTAATACTGCCAAAATGTTCAGCGTATAATTTAGGACCACCTAACCAGCCCGACAAAAAATAAGCGAGCTTTTTTCGCGATGCCGATAAGTCTTTTGAATGCATACTCCTTATATTTTCAGCCTCTTTTAAAGCGTCCATATTATCGTAAAACGCATTCACCAATTGTGTAATACCTGCTAACTCACCTGCCATTTTGTATGAGCAGTCACCCACTCCATATTCACACGTCTTAGTATTCATAACTCACTCAGCTTAACTACTTTGTTTAATACCTGCATATTAGGGGCTGTTGATCTTTGTAGTACATATATCAATCAGCCCACATTGGTAGCCACATCATAGTAAATGCTAAAGCGAGCATTGAATGATAATTTCGTTCAAGCTTTTCATACCGCGTGGCTATC
>NZ_JACGWD010000130.1:0-3431 GCF_014077565.1 Pseudoalteromonas sp. 5Ae-yellow | reverse complement strand
GGATGGCTTGCTCAATCGGCGTTTAGAAAATAAGCCGAAGGGATAGAAGAATACAGGAGCCGTATACGAGGCCCGTACGTACGGTTCTGTGAGAGGGATGAGGCAAAAGCCTCACCCTACTCGATGCTCATCCTAAACGAAAATCGTTAAATGCTGTGATTAATTTTGGCAATGATGTTGGGTTATGTCATTTTGAAATTAAATACAGTGTTAATGGGATTTTGCAATCTGTACCCGTCGCTTTTACAGTCTTTGCCACTAAAATGATACAAGCTCAAGATTTGAGCATTATGAACCATGAAATTGATCGTGTTTATCCGCTGTGGCGGTACAGTATTAGTGGAAAAAACAACGCATACTCAAGGCAAATCAACTAGGCAACCAGAGAGATTTGAACTCTTTTGGTTAGCGCAATTTGAGCGCTTAGTTGACGAGTTTAATCAAGGTGTAAAAAGAGTATTAAACGCTGCACATAATCGGTTGCAGTCTTACACTTTTGAGCAGAGTTTAGAGAGAGTAAATAAACGATTAGGGGCTAAGCAGGAGCAAAAAGCAAAAGAGTTAATAGCATCAAAACGCTCATCTCGAATTACTATTAAAAAGCAGCGCTTAAATATTGATACCCCAGAAAACCGCTTTATTAAAATGGTACTTGCGAAAACTAAAGCGAACTTATCTCAGATACTATTAGAAATAAAAGCAGATAAAGATTCAAAAGTATCTAGTTCATTTATTAGCGAGTTAGACGCGTGGCGTACCCAAGTTGCTCAGTATACAAAGCACGCGCTATGGCATGAGGTGGGTGTTTATAAAGGGCAATATACCGAGTCTAAAGTGCTGCAAGAAGCAGCTGGTTATTCAAAAGTTTATAAAGTTTGGCAGCAATTGAAATACTACTTAAATGGAAGCTTTGGAGAAAGTCGTTTATCGATGAAGTCTGTTGCTGAAATTTATGAGATTTGGTGTTTTTTAGAGGTGAAGTCGATTATTGAATCTTTGGGCTTTAAACCACAAAAAAAGACGCTAAGTCACCTTAAGCAAGTGCAGTTTGAGAAGCAATTTCCTAAGGATGAGATGGCTGCTGCTTTTGTATACCAACACGAAAGTGATGGTATGCAGATTGAGCTGGCGCATGAGCCTTCATTTACACCCAAAGGCTCAGCTAATCGAACTTGGCTTGCAAACCACCGACCGGATATTGTGCTGCGTGTTACTTTGGAAAATGGAGAAGCTTTCTTTATTTTATTTGATGCAAAGTACCGTATAGATACCACACAGTTTGGTGGTAAAGATGCCGTACCTGAAGATGCTATAAATCAGATGCATAGATACCGTGATGCGATTATTCACCAACAGCATATTGAATACGAGTTACCATTAAAAAGTCGTCCTGTTCTTGGGGCATTTGCTTTATTCCCTGGCTTTTTTCCAGAGCAAAAATCTGAACAAAACCCTTATGCCGAAGCTATTAATGAAATTGGTATTGGCGCATTTCCGTTATTGCCAAGTGAGGGGAGTGAAGATTCCACTAATTATTGGATAAAAAAATATTTAGCTCAAAAACTAGGTAAAACGCGCAAGGCTTTGGAATACAAACAATCTTCGTCATATGATTATCATTTTGTTGAAGATGCTGCTCGTATTGCCCCTTTTGGCGTAAATGTGACTAGACATACTGATTTGACATTTGTGGCACCAGTAAATGAGCTAGATCGTGATCAAACGTATTTGGAAAAAGCCAAAATAGGTAGTTTAAAGGGTTATCATACAAGGCTTATTGCGACTAATCGTCAAAATGTTCACAGAAATATTATGCGTGAAATACGTTACCTTGTACTCACTGTGCGCGACAGCACTCAAGATACAGAGCAATTAGGAAAGTATTTATATTCAGTGGCAAGCGTAAAGCTATTACCTAGACGCGACATTGATAAGGAAATAACAGGAAAAGATAGTGATGCTCTCGAAAAATACTGGGTGTTTGAGTTTTCTGGTGCGCCAGTTCTTTTACCTAATGCTATTGCAAAACCTTATGAAGAGCACTTCAACTTTAAACTAATTCAAGCAGAACGTTTACCTGATATTTCGCATTGGGGTGAGATTCAGGGTAATTTAGAGCTGTACAAAGATTTAAGTCCTATATGGTAAAAACACCTAACAATCTTGGCGTATTTGTTAGTGTATAACTCAACGGTGAGTTTAAAAAAGTGTCCGAAACCGTCGTGGCGTGAAAAGCCTAGTTATATTAATTATGTAGAAGGTGAAGTGAATGACAGAGCATATCCCTCAAGCTCCACAAGGAGAGTTTGTTCTTTTTACTAGCGCAGATGGTCAGACGCGTGTTGAATGTCGCTTTGAGTTAGATACCTTATGGCTATCTCAAGCTGTAATGGCAGAACTTTACGATAAAGATGTTCGTACTATAAATGAGCACCTGATCAATATATACAAAGAAGGTGAGCTTGTACAAAACGCAACCATCCGGAAATTCCGGATAGTTCGGTTAGAAGGTACTCGTCAGGTATCTCGCGAAATCGACCATTATAATCTTGATGCGATTTTAGCCGTAGGCTACAGAGTTCGCTCACAACGAGGTACACAATTTAGACAATGGGCAACTAGGATATTAAAAGAGTATTTAGTTAAAGGGTTTGCCATGGATGATGAGCGTTTGAAAAACCCTCCCGTGGGACAATCTGCCGTTCCTGACTACTTTGATGAGATGCTCGAACGCATTCGCGACATTCGAGCTAGTGAGCGACGTGTATATTTGCGGGCTAAAGAAATTTTTACAATGGCTGCCGACTATGAGCCCTCTAATCAAGAGACTAATCGCTTCTTTCAAACTATACAGAACAAGCTGCACTATGCTTGTACGCAGATGACGGCTGCTGAGCTTATTTCCAACCGTGTAGATGCTAATAAGCCCGATATGGGCTTAACCAGTTATAAAGGTGATGAAGTACGTAAAACAGACGTCACCGTTGCTAAAAACTATCTGCGGGAAGACGAAATTAAAGAACTGAATCGAATTGTAAATATGTGGCTTGATTTTGCAGAAGACCAAGCGCTACGACGCAAGCAGGTATTCTTACAAGACTGGGCTGATAAGCTTGATCAGTTTTTGAGCTTTAATGATCGTGAAGTTTTAAGCGGCGCAGGGAAAATCTCTAAAAAAGCGGCCGACGATAAAGCAAAGTTAGAGTTTGATAATTTTGCACAGAGGCGCCGCTGTTTGAAAGAAGCTGAGGGAGAAAATGCAAATATTTCTGCACTTAAAGCAATAGCTAATAAAGGCAAAAAAGACTAGGGGCTGTTGATCTTTGTAGTACATATATCAATCAGCCCACATTGGTAGCCACATCATAGTAAATGCTAAAGCGAGCATTGAATGATAATTTCGTTCAAGCTTTTCATACCGCGTGGCTATC
>NZ_JACGWD010000058.1:0-30177 GCF_014077565.1 Pseudoalteromonas sp. 5Ae-yellow | reverse complement strand
GGCTTCCTTCAGACCCCACCGTTGGCCAGTGACGCCCTTGCCATTCAGATTATCTTCCCCTTAGTCAGGGTAATAAGGCATCTTTCAGCCTATCGGGTTTGCCAGCTTCGCTGGGCAAACAAAAAAAACGACGCTAAAAAGCGCCGTTTCATTATTAATAATAATTTACTTAGTTAAATCATCAAAAAACTTTTTAACACCGTCAAAAAAGCCTTGCTCTTTAGGACGATTTTTCGAGCTATCTGTACCCATACTTTCATCTAACTCTTGCAGTAGTTCACGTTGACGCTCGTTAAGATTAACTGGCGTTTCGATTACTACCTTACAAATTAGATCGCCTTGGGCACCACTTCGAACAGACTTAACGCCTTTGCCACGCATACGGAACATTTTGCCCGTTTGCGTTTCAGAAGGTATTTTAAGTTTTGCACGACCATCAAGTGTAGGCACCTGAATTTCGCCACCAAGACCTGCTGTTGTAAAGCTAATTGGTACTTCACAGTATAAATTATTTGCTTCACGTACAAATATTTCATGTTCGCGAACAGATACTTGCACGTACAAGTCGCCAGATGGCGCGCCGTGCATTCCGGCTTCACCTTCACCAGTTAAGCGGATACGGTCTCCTGTATCAACGCCAGCTGGAATTTTAACTGAAAGCGTTTTAGTTTTTTCTACGCGGCCCTGACCATGACATTTGTTACAAGGGTCTGAAATAATCTGACCTTGTCCCTGACACGTTGGACACGTTTGCTGAACAGCAAAGAAACCTTGGCGCATTTGTACCTGGCCAGCACCATGACATGTAGTACATGTTTTAGGCTTTGAACCTGCTTTAGCACCACTGCCATCACACGGCTCACAACCCACCCATGTTGGCACTTTAATTTCAACTTCTTTACCACGAACCGCTTCTTCTAAGCTCAAGTCCATGTTGTAACGTAAGTCAGAACCACGTTGTTGACGAGATTGACGTCGACCACCGCCGCCACCAAAAATATCGCCAAATACGTCACCAAATACATCACCAAAATCGCCATGACCGCCACCAAAGCCGCCATGACCACCGCCACCGCCTTGCTCAAATGCCGCGTGACCATGTTGGTCATACATTTGGCGTTTTTGAGGATCGGTTAAAATCTCGTAAGCTTCTTTAACTTCTTTAAATTTAGTTTCAAGCTCTTTATCGCCTGCGGTACGATCTGGATGATATTTCATCGCTAAGCGTTTATACGCTTTTTTTATGTCTCGCTCACTCGCATCTTTGCTTACGCCGAGGGCTTCGTAATAATCGCGTTTTGACATATCTATCACACTACTCTTTTCTGTTTGCAGCGTGAGCTGCTGGATAAACCGATAAATCGCATCGATTTATCATTGAATTTTTAAACCTTAAATACATGCAAAAGGCGCGACAAGCTATTGCTCGCGCGCCTCAATTGTTCATCCTAACCTAAACACTCGATTGAGTTAAGTGTTTTTGGCTAGCGAGAAGCGTTAGCAACAATTACTTGTCGTCTTTCACTTCTTCGAACTCTGCATCAACAACGTCGTCGTCTTGCTTAGCTGATTGCTGTTGCTCGCCTGCATCTGCTGAACCTTGCTGTGCTTTCGCTTGTGCAATTTCCATTAGTTTTTGAGACTTTTCAGCAAGAGCTTGAGTTTTAGCTTCAATCTCTTCTTTGTTGTCGCTCTTAATAGCAGCTTCTAAATCTACAACAGCCGCTTCAATCGCTTCTTTGTCTTCGCTTGGTAATGCATCGCCAGCTTCTTCAATTTGCTTACGAGTACCGTGTACTAGAGCATCAGCTTGGTTACGAGCAGCTACAAGTTCTTCAAACTTTTTATCGTCTTCAGCATGTGCTTCTGCATCACGAACCATTTTTTCAACTTCTTCATCGCTTAGGCCTGAAGATGCTTGAATTGTGATTTTTTGCTCTTTACCTGTATCTTTATCTTTTGCAGATACATGTAAGATACCATCGGCATCAACATCGAATGTTACTTCGATTTGCGGTGTACCACGTTGTGCTGGGCGAATACCTTCTAGGTTAAATTGACCTAGAGATTTATTGTCGCTTGAACGTTTACGCTCACCTTGTAACACGTGAATTGTTACAGCAGATTGGTTATCTTCAGCTGTTGAGAATGTTTGCGATTTCTTAGTAGGAATCGTCGTGTTTTTCTCAATCAATGCTGTCATTACTGAACCCATTGTCTCAATACCAAGAGATAATGGAGAAACGTCTAGTAATAGTACATCTTTGACGTCACCAGCAAGTACACCACCTTGAATCGCTGCGCCTACTGCAACTGCTTCATCAGGGTTTACGTCTTTACGTGGTTCTTTACCGAAGAAATCAGCAACTGTTTTTTGTACTAAAGGCATACGTGTTTGGCCACCAACAAGAATAATATCGTTGATGTCGCTTACTGATAAATCAGCATCAGCAAGTGCACGTTTAAGTGGCTCTAGAGATTTAGTTACTAAATCTTCAACTAGTGATTCAAGCTTAGCACGTGTTAGTTTCACGTTCATGTGCTTAGGACCAGATGCATCAGCAGTTACATACGGAAGGTTTACTTCAGTTGATTGTGCAGATGAAAGTTCAATTTTTGCTTTTTCAGCAGCTTCTTTAACACGTTGCATTGCAAGAGGATCAGTTTTTAAGTCTAAACCTTGATCTTTCTTGAATTCAGCTACTAAGTAGTTGATTACACGGTTATCGAAATCTTCACCACCTAAGTGAGTATCACCGTTTGTAGCAAGTACTTCAAAAGTGTGCTCGCCTTCAACTTCATCAATTTCAATGATTGATAAATCGAAAGTACCGCCACCTAAGTCATATACTGCAACGATGTTTTCGCCACGGTTTTTATCCATACCGTAAGCAAGTGCCGCAGCAGTTGGCTCATTAATAATACGTTTAACTTCAAGACCCGCAATACGACCAGCATCTTTAGTAGCTTGGCGTTGTGAATCGTTAAAGTATGCAGGTACTGTGATTACGGCTTCAGTTACTTCTTCACCTAAGAAGTCTTCAGCTGTTTTCTTCATTTTTTTCAGTACTTCAGCAGAAATTTGTGGTGCAGCGCGTTTTTCGCCACCCGCTTCTACCCATGCATCGCCGTTATCAGCTTTAATAATTTTGAACGGCATGATGCCGATATCACGTTGAACTTCTTCGTCTTCAAAACGACGACCAATTAAACGCTTAATTGCAAATAATGTATTTGTCGGGTTAGTAACCGCTTGACGTTTAGCAGATTGACCTACTAAAGTTTCTCCGTCTTGCGTGTAAGCAATAATAGACGGGGTTGTGCGATCGCCTTCCGCGTTTTCAATAACACGTGCTTTGCCACCATCAAGTACTGCAACACAAGAGTTTGTAGTACCTAAATCGATTCCAATAATTTTACCCATGAAACTTCTCCAACTTCAATATTCGTTAATACGTTCGATGACATAGTAAATAGGGATGCGCCAAACTTATTTCAACTGTAAAAATGAAAAAAAATCCATTTTTTGTGATTTATTTACAAAATAACCCTAATAATTGTAAGGAATGGTGATTTTTGCACCGCCAGAGACGTTTTTAATTACTGGTCTGACTAGTTTGGTTGTGTTATAAATTTATTAAATCGCACTATAAAAGGACATCTTCATGCATTTTGAACAATTACTTCTCCAAGCTGCAAAAATTGGAAGTTCAGACAATACCGAACAATTAACTAGCACAATGCAATTTCCAGAAAACTGGTGCCAAGGCAGAACTGCTTTTGGTGGGCTCTCAGCCGCACTGTTGTATCAAGCTATCAGAGGAAAAGTATCTAATGACCGTCGCCTACTCTCACTCAGTACAAATTTTGTAGGGCCATTACTAGCTGATACTCCTTTTTCGTTATCGGTAGAAATATTACGACAAGGTAAAAGCAGCACACAGGTACTCGCCAAAGCCATTCAAAATGAACAAGTGTGTGTAATTGTACAAGCGTGTTTTGCTAAAAGTAGAGAGTCGGATATTAATGTGCCTGTTTCGAAATCTTTGGGTTTAAAGCCGGTAGACGAGCGCCATACTCTACCTTTTATTAAAGGCCAGATGCCTGAATTTTTTCAACATGTTGATTTATGCCCTCAACAAGGTGCCATGCCATTTAGCAGCGCAGAAACTTCTCACTTAGGGGGCTGGATGCGCTTTAAACATACGCCCGAACAAATAACTGAAGCGCATGTAATTGCATTAACAGATGCATGGCCACCTACGTTATTACAAATGTTTAAACAACCCGCTCCAGCTAGTAGCATGTCATGGTATTTAGAGTTTGTACAAGAGCCAAACTTAACACCTGGAGAATGGCTTGGCTTTGAAGCAATCACTCATCATTCAAAAGATGGCTATGGTTTAGAAGATGGCTGTATATGGTCACAATCCGGTGAGCTAATAGCGCTTACACGTCAAACAGTGGCGTTATTTGATTGATGAATGGGTTTGGCCTTCATCAACAATTCTTTTATAAGTACCGTTTTGCTTGATGAGCGCCAAACCAATATCAAACTCAGTAGCTAAAGAGAGGTTATTAAAATAAGCAGGTCGCTCTGCTTTTGGAAATAAAGTGTAAATTTGCACAGCTTCGGGTGATTTATGTTGATTGTAGTAATAGTAAAAAATACGCTTGTCTAACACAATTACATCCACCCAACCTTTTAACAGCTTATCTACTTGCGCTTTTTGATTAATAACCTCTTGATATGAGCTAAAGTGTTTAACATTACTTTTAAATATAGAAGGCAGATATGCAGTTGCATTTTGAAAAGCAAGAACGTTTTTATTAAACATGCCTTCTATTTTATCAATATTATATTTATTTCGCTTGAGTGTAATGGCTACATTTTCATAACTAAGTACCGGTTTACTTGAGTAAATACCAGGACTACTTCCTCCTGCATAATTTAAAAGTATATCTACTCCTTTATTATGCAATTGATGCTCAGCGCGTTTATTAGACATATATTGCACATTAATATTGGCAAATCCATTAGCCTTTAACGCGGCTTTAATTAAACCTAGGTGTATACCCGAGTCTGTTTTTGCAAAAACATAGGACGGAATTGATGCGCTCGCGGCGATAATTACTTCTCGCTCTTTATTAATTGCCACAGCATTATGCGAACAAATAAAGAGCCACATTAATATGCAGTACAAATAATATTTCACACGCTTCCTTTATATAACGAGCAGCTTGATGGCAGAACGCGTTGTATTAATGTATTAAATATAGCAAAATTGAAGAAATATTCTTCTTGCTTGGTATTAAATTGCAAACTGTCTGCCCCTGTTGTGATCTGATCATAGATATACCTCGCATAATCGCAAAACAAATGGCGATATGCCCACATTGTCACCATAAACTTTGCGAAGCCGATGTTAATCACGACAGTCGCATAGTTGCACTAAGCTTTAGCGCACTATTAATGCTGCTCAGCAGTATGTTTTACCCTTTTATTTCATTTAGTAGTAGCGGTATAACTCAAACTATTACACTACCCGACGCGGCTCGAATTTTATTTAATTATGATAGTGAGCTGCTTGGCTTATTTATTGATTTGAGCATTATTGCCCTGCCCATGGGTTTGCTTCTTATTTTAATTCCTTTGCATCTTGGGCTTTTAAAAACATTACCAGAGGGCATAGCAAGGCGACTACTAAAGTTCACTTTGGCGTTAGAGCCTTGGATTATGTCGGAAATATTTTTAATTGGCGTACTTGTTAGTATGGTTAAAATCATGTCGCTGGCTGATATTAGCTTCGGCACGAGTTTTTGGGCTTATGTGGGGTTTGTTATTTTATACATAGCTGCACTTGTTCACTTAAATCGCCCACGCTTATGGGCTCAAATAAAGCCTGTAAAAGTACTCGAAGGCGCAGAGCATGCTAAACGTGCAATAGATGAAAATATTAAAGCCTGCCATGTGTGCCATCAACTATGTACCAGTAATATTTGCCAGCGTTGCCATACAAAAACACACGTCAGAAACCCTTATAGCGTACAAAAAGCAGCAGCTTGGCTAATTACTTCTGTTGTTTGTTATATTCCAGCTAATGTTTTACCTATTATGCACACCACTAGCCTTGGGGATGAATCACCTTCAACTTTAATTGGTGGTGTTATTACTCTTTGGAACAGTGGCTCCTACCCTATTGCCGCTATTATATTTTTAGCCAGTGTGGTTGTACCGCTTGCTAAGGCATTTGTATTGAGCTTTTTATGCTTTATGGTTACAAGGCCTGCCAATAAACATACAAAAAGTTACACCCGAATTTATCAACTGACTGAGTTTATTGGTAAATGGTCGATGATAGATGTATTCGTGGTTGCTATTTTAGTGGCCTTAGTTCAACTGGGTAATTTAATGTCAGTAACGCCAGGATTAGGCATTGTATTTTTTACAGTTATGGTAATATGCCAAATGATGGCTGCCCATGCCTTTGACCCACGCTTATTGTGGGATTCCCCTAAAAACAAAAAATCAGAGAACAAAGCATGACCGAAACCGCCGAAATAACAAAAGAACCGAAAATTTCCGCTATCTGGATCATTCCGGCAATTGCGCTGTTAGTGGGCATGTGGATGTTATACCAATATCAAGCTAATAAAGGCCCTACTATTTTTATCGAAATGCCACAAGCAGAAGGTATTATTGCAGGTAAGACTGAAATAAAAGTGCGCAGTGTAAAAATAGGTCAAATTGATCATGTTCGGCTATCCGACACGCAAGACAGCGTAATTGCTCGCGCGCAAATAGATAAAAATTACAACGAGCTACTGACTGACGATGCCAAAATTTGGGTCGTGAAACCACGCATTGATGAAACAGGTATTAGCGGGATGAGTACGTTATTGTCTGGTGTATATTTAGAGTTTTCACCAGGTGAAAGTAAAGAACTAAAAGAGCGTTTTAAGTTACAAGATGAACCAGCCCTCATTGGTAAAGATGTGAAAGGTGGTCGTTTTAAATTAATGAGTTACAACGCTGAAGTACTTGATGTAAGCACCGGTATATTCTTCAAAAATTATAAAATAGGGCAAATAGAAACCGCCACTTTTGATTGGGAAAACCAAGCAATGAAGTACGGCGTATTTATTAAAGCCCCTTATCAAAATCTGATCACCATGAACTCTATTTTTTGGGTAAACGCAGGAATTGAAATTGACCTATCTGCCGATGGCATCAATATTAATACAGGCTCTTTAAGCAAACTATTAAAAGGCGGTATTTCGGTTGGTTTACCTGAACAACAGGCCCCGGGTGAAATAGCACAAGATGGGCATAGCTTTTCATTAAGCCAAAGCTATAAAGAGGCGTTAGAAGAGCGCTTTTATGATTTTGATTACTACCTAATTGAATTTGAACAATCAGTTCGAGGACTACGCACAGGTGCACCTGTCGAGTACAGAGGTATGCGTGTAGGTACTGTTGTTGAAACCCCTGCCAATGTAATTATTGACGGTAAACCTGCCCACTTTAGAAACCATAATACGGCGGTTCCAGTGCTTATAAAAGTAGAATACGGACGCTTGTATCACGACAGTGCTTCAGCAAAAGAGTATTGGCAAGGCAGTTTAAAGGGCTGGATTGAAAGTGGTATGCGCGCCTCGTTAAAGCCCGGTAATTTATTAACGGGTGCTGTGTATGTAGATTTTGACATATACCCCGACGCGCCAGAAGCGCACCTAGGTAAACTTGTGCAGTATTATGTTTTTCCGAGTATTTCTAGCGGCATAACCGTATTAGCAGACCAAGTCTCTGACGTACTTAATAAAGTAAATAACTTAAAAGTTGAAGATAGCTTGGCACAAATGCAAGCCACATTTACCGATTACCGAGCGCTTGCTAATGAAATGCGAGAGCTGCTAAGCCAAAAAGATACACAAAACCTACCGGGCGACTTTAATCGTAACTTCGAAAAGATGACAAAAAGTATGGAGCAGTTTGAAGTCACTATGCGCCAATTTGATAAAACCATGGCCAGTTACCAAGCCGGTTCTGAACTTCATCATCAAATACAGCAAACATTAAAAGAGTTTAAACGTTTAAGTGAGGGCCTACAGCCTCTAACTCGCGGATTAAACGAGCAACCTAATATGCTAATTTTTGATAAATCATTACCAGCAGATCCAAAACCAAGGAAGCAATAATGAAATCGTTATTTTTAACTGCAAGTTTATTATTACTATTGGCAGGTTGTAGTTCATCAATACAAACTGCGACACAGTATTACCAGTTTGAGCAGCCTATAGGTGCATCGTCTCGAAACGTTGCAGATACAGATGCGCAACTAAGAATACAAACTGTTGTACTTAGAGGCGCTTTAAATAATTTGGGCATTGCGATGAAAATAGATAGCAACCAAATTCATGCTGCAAATTACAACCTGTGGGGCGAATCGCCGGATGTAATGCTTACTGCAACAGCCCAGCAAACACTTTTTAATGCTATGCCCAACTGGATGGTAATAAAAGGCTTACCGGTCATTACTGAACTTGATCAACAAACGTTTTATGAGCTTGAATACGAAATTCACCACTTTAATGGCGATATGCAAGGTAACGCTGATATTTCAGGGCTTTGGCGTTTATATTACACACACCCTGAAACAGGCCGACGTCTTATAAGTATTCATAATTTTTCAAAC
The DNA here is from genome assembly GCF_014077565.1 of Pseudoalteromonas sp. 5Ae-yellow. Classification (NCBI taxonomy): domain Bacteria; kingdom Pseudomonadati; phylum Pseudomonadota; class Gammaproteobacteria; order Alteromonadales; family Pseudoalteromonadaceae; genus Pseudoalteromonas; species Pseudoalteromonas sp. 5Ae-yellow. The sequence goes on along the minus strand of NZ_JACGWD010000058.1, from coordinate 21,481 downwards.
CTAGTACCTATAGATGATGATGGATACGACGGTTTAGTTTCAACGCTTGAAGCAACATGGCTAAATATAAACCTAAATGTTGCAAAACAAATAGAACAAGCAAGACTTTAATCATTAAGTGAAAATATAATTACGGCGGTTTTATCATCATTGATAACCGCCTTGCCCTTTATTTTAAAGCCCAATTTTAACAACACATTCTGCGATGCCCTATTATCTGGTGATGTTATTGCACACAGTTTTGTAATTCCAAATTCATGCTTATGTTGCAAAAGTGCGCTGGCAGCTTCAAAAACATAACCCTTTTTTTCAAAACCGCTTACAAGTGCAAAACCTAAATCAGGTTGCAGTAACGCGGCGCGCTTATAAAACCCAACAACGCCAACCATTACAGCATTATGCAAAGTAATAACGTAAGGCCCAAAGCCTTGGTATTTATGAGAAGCAATAAATGACTAGGGCCTGTTGACCTTTCAGGATTAAAATTTGTTCAATCTAGGGGCGATTTAATCGCGGCGTGAGGTTTGTAACCTAGTGGGCTAAGTAAAAACCGAGCAACAAAGAGTTAATTGCCCCTGGGTAGAACCCTTCGGGCAGCGCATGTTTGGCATTTATGCTGTGTTATCGCCTATTTATGGGGAATAACCACACTACATAGGCTCTGCCTTGCCTAAATACCAAACATACTGCTGCAAATTTAACCTCGAAAGATAAACAGGCCCTATAATATACGACTTGGCATCATCAAGGCTATAAATTGCTTTATCGCCAATGTGCTTTATAAAACTAGCCTGATTAACTAGCTTAAGTAAAACCGCTGCATCAACCTCATTTGCATGGCGTAACAACAGACGATTTGTTTTAAGTACGGCGTTCAATGTAAGTTTCTCTAAAAAACTTTGTTTAGCATGTAACTTTTTGTTGACTGAAATTAAAAAGCAGATTATTTTTGCGCCGATGTTTTTACAGGCACAACAATAGCGGTTTGCACTCCTTGCACCGTCTGGCGCCAAAGCCAACGCGTTTCACTTAAACAGCTATTTAACATAACTTTTTATGTGTCCCTCCCACGCGTACAAAAGCAGTGACTTGGAAAATGATTTAACAACAAACTTATCATCTTCTTTGTTTTTGTATAAGCAGCTTGAAAATTAATTTAATTTTTATGCATGCTTTTAATTTTGTGAATACTTAAATGCTTGAACCTTCTGCGTTGAGTTTACTACCACCGTTAGTGGTGGTTGTATTGGCTGTTGTATTACGCCGCCCTATTTTATCTTTACTTATTGGTGCTTTAGTTGGTTTAGTTATAGCCGATCCTGCACAGGTACTTACTAACTTTGCGAGTACATCGCTAAAAGTAATGACAGACGAAACCATCGGCTGGCTAATACTTGTATGTGGTGGTTTTGGCGCTTTAATCGCACTGTTAGTGCGCACAGGTGGCGCATCAGCTTTTGGCAAGCTAGCCCTTAAGTACACCAAAGGTAAGCGTTCATCTTTGTTCATGACCTTTTGTTTAGGTGTGGTTATTTTTATTGATGACTACTTAAATGCGCTTACCGTGGGTGAAACCATGAAACGCATTACCGATAAATTTAAAGTTAGCCGTGAAATGCTAGCATACGTTGTTGACTCAACAGCTGCACCAATTTGTGTGCTTGTCCCTTTATCTACCTGGGCGGTATTTTTTGGTGGTTTACTCGTAGATAACGGTATTGCTGAAGAAGGCAAAGGGATTGCTGTTTATATTCAAGCTATTCCGTACATGTTTTACGCGTGGTTTGCAGTGCTTGTTGTTTTACTTGTTGTGCTGGGTGTTATTCCTGCGATTGGTCCAATGAAAAAAGCAGAAAAAATGGCACAAATTGAGCAAGCTCAAGTCGATCCAGCTCAATACAATAACGTTCAAACAGCAGATGAGTACGCAGTAAAAGCAGCTGAAGAAAACTTTGAAGATGCCGACCCTAAAGGTAAATTACGTAACTTTTTAGTACCTATTATTTTACTAGTCGCATTTACTGTTTACTTTGAAATAGACGTATATAAAGGCTTATTAGCAACAATGGCGGTCACTCTCCCATTTTATGCGCTACAAAAATTAATGAGCGTAAGTGAAATGATTGAGCGCATGCTTGATGGCTTTAAAAGTATGATCCCCGCGATTGGTACTGTTATAGCTGCGTTTATATTTAAAGATGTATGCGACTTAATTGGTTTGCCTCAGTTTGTTATTGGCAGCTTAAGCCCTTATATGACCGCTGCATACTTACCTGCCGTGGTATTTATTTCAATGGCTATTTTAGCGTTTGCAACGGGGTCTAGCTGGGGTATTTTTGCTGTATCAATTCCCATTGTTATGCCACTGGCAAATGCGGTTGATGCAAACATACCACTAGTGATTGGTGCGCTATTATCGGCTTCTTCTTTTGGTAGTCAAGCGTGTTTTTACTCAGATTCAACCGTACTCGCAGCGCAAGGTTCTGGTTGTAATTTAATGAGCCATGCTGTTACACAATTGCCTTACACGCTAATTGCTGCGGCATTAGCTGTTATAGGCTTTTTGATAATGGCATAAATTAGCTGAATAAATAAAAACCCCAATGTAGTGATACATTGGGGTTTATTTTAGCTACATAAATAAAGCTTATTTTTGTAGTTTAATACCATTGTAATAGGCATCAAGCGTTGTGATTTTAGTTTGATTTGGTAAATCGGCAAAGTCACTTTCTATAAACTTAGTCCCGCGTAATTGCACATTTAAACGTGCAGCATTAGGGTTAAGCATTGTTTGCTTGTAGTAGTCTTTTATATCTGCAAGCGTTACTTTTTCAACTTCATCAATCAGCTTTTGCTTAGAATCAAAGGTAAAGTTTTCACGGTACCAATCGTTTATAAGTGGGCTCATTTCGTCACTTAAGTTTTTAGGCTGCTCTTTAAGTGATACAAGGGTAGAGTTTTTCAGCTGCTCAAAAGTCTCTTCGCTCATGTTATCAAGTTCAACTGCGTATTCTTTTTTAAACTTATCAAAACGAGCTTGTATTTCTTTTGGTCCTTTAACTGGTGTTTGAATATACATACCAATTGCTGAGTAATCCTCGATTGGGCGAGCTAATGCACCTACTGCGTATGCAAGTTGCTCCTCAGTACGCATTTTATCAAACGCAACTGTTCTAAAGTGGCTTTGTAATACAGATGCTTCTGCTTTTTGTTTGTAACCCGCAACAGGATGAACGGTCATATCAACCACCGCTACATCGGCTACATCGATATCTTTTTGCAGTACCAGTGTTTCGCCCGGTTGTGGCAACCACGCTTTGCTTCGTGCAAATTCACTGCGCTTATGATTACTTGGTAATGTTGCACTTAACTCTTGTGCAATCGCGTCAATATCTTGCTGATCGTAGTTACCGTAACTAAATACGCGTAAATCGTTTTGTGCAAACGTAGCTGTTTTTAATTGTGCTAAGTCGGCAACACTCAGTGAGTCAGCGGCTTTTATAAGCGCATCTGTATCAAAGCCACCTGTACGGGTTAGTTTTGAATACTCGCCAAATGCTTGTGCATACGGAAACTGCTTTTGTTGGTTTAGTAAATTACGCTTAAAGCGATCTACCGCTTGGCTAAATGCTTGTGCTGTTTCATCGGCTTTTAATCCGGTTAAAGCTTGTTTAAGCAATACATCTTGCTTATCTGTAAAACCACTCATAGATAAAACAAGACCATTACTCGGTGCTAAGCTTACGCTCATACCGGCGATTGCTGCTTCGGTACTTAACTGACTTTGTTGAATATTGTATAAATCAGCCCAAACAGAATAAAGTACTTCTACTTTAATATCGTTCAAACCGGGTTGAGTATTTATATAAACTTCGACAAGCCCTTTTGGCTGCTCTGCAAATTTTTGACTTGCTTGGCGCCATACTTTTACACCATTTTTATCGTAAGCAAGTTCTGGGTGTTTTTGCTCTTTAAATGCTTGCGTTTTTATTGCAAAATTTTCAGGCAATAAATTGTTTACAGTCGGTAGTGCTAACTTAAATTCGCTTGGTTTTTTCCAGCTGGCAATTTCATCATCGCTAATATCACTGATGCGGTATTTACCGTCGTAAAAGTGTAGTTGTGAGTCTGTCTCTTCTTGCTGCGATACATACCAAATACGAAGGGTGTCAGCATTTAACTGCTCAAGCACATTGTTTACAGCGTCAGCGTCAAACTTTGCATAATAATAAGGTGCATTAATAGCGTGATTTAACGGATAGTCTTGCATGCTTTGCGTAAGCGAGCTTACATAATTAAACTCATCACCTTTTTCTAAAAACTTAAACTGGTTATTAAGGGAAGTACGAATTTCGTTGAAATACTTGCTATCAACGCCTTCTTTTTTAATTAAATCGATGTACTGCATAATAGTCGCAACTATTTCATCACGATTTTTCATGCCTTCATCGGTAAGCTCTACATTTACATTTAACGAACCGTAGTTGCCATATTGATTTGGTGCAGCTGAAGCTGAAAGCTGAGACACCCACCCTTTATCACGAAGAAGTTGCGCTGGGCTGCCCGGCATTTCATTACTTAGTAAATACGCTACAAATCGGTTTGGTTTAAGTGCAAATTCGCTATTATTATTAGCAATGGTGAAATCAAGTTGTAGCTGTTTTACATCTTCATTTGGTGCATAAAACACGCGTTTTCCGCCAGCGTTATCAAAATCAAGTTTTGCAGTTACTGTTGGTTTTTCTATGTTTTTATTTTTTATATCAGCAAAGTATTTTTGTGCTTTTTGCTCCATTTCAGAAATAGGTAAATTAGAAATAAGCGCTACTTTCATAATATTTGAAGAGTAATATTTATTATAAAAATCAACCGTTTCTTTGTGAAGAGAACTGTTTTCTTTATCACCAAGTGTTTCTAGGTTACCAATTAAAAAACGATTAGCGGGGTGATCGCCCATCATTTTACGCGCGAGTTTAAATTGACCAAAAAAGTCCATTTCGCGGCGCATTGACCACTCTGCATTTACTGCATTTTTTTCTTTATCTGTGTACTCAGGGTATAATTTAGGCGCTTTAAAAAAGTCAGAAAAACGATCTAGCCCTTCATCAAACGCATCGTTGTTAATTTTAAACATGTAATTAGTAATATCGAGCCAAGTATACGCATTGTGCGCGCCACCATTTTTGGTCATAAAATCAGAATACCCTTTTGTGTCTGGGTAACGATCTGTGCCTAAAAACAGCATGTGCTCTAAATAATGCGCCATACCTTGTTGCGACATTGGGTCGTGCAGTAAACCAACACCAACGCTTAGTGCCGCTGCTGATTTTTCAGCACCTGGATCTGACACTAAAATTACTTCAATGTCGTTTGCCAGCTTAAGTGTTTTATATTCGCGGTTATCGTTAGGACTTACAACTAACGTATCTGATAGTAAAGAGGCCAGAGGCGCCACAGAAACCGAAGCCGTATTTGAACAACCACTTAAAACTGCAAGTGCAATAGCACTAAAACCAATAATCTTTTTCATTTTTGTTTTCCATTAAAAAGTATTGCGCAAAATAGCGTGCGCCAATTCAAAGCAATATAGTTAAGCTAAACTAACATTTTCAATTAATAATTTTCTACAAAATAACGCTATTTTGTGTAACACATTGTGAAAAATGTCTTCATAATCGGATATTAGTTGCGAGTCTACCAATCTTCCGTGATTAAAATTCACTCAATATAAAAATATACACAAACCCTAAATAATAATAAGGAAAAACAATGGAAAAAATCATCATACTTGCCATGTTTGTACAAGTTACGCTTTCACTGGTTGTCATGCTCATTATGGGTAAAAGGCGCTTTGCCGCAGCTAAAAACAAACAGCTAGATTTAAGTGATTTTAAAACAATGCAGTTAGATAAGGCTGGCGACACTATTAGAGTTGCAGATAGAAACTTTTCAAATCAGTTTGAAATACCTGTGCTTTTTTACGCGGGGTGTTTACTTGCACTGCAACTAAATAGCGCCAGTACACTTGTGGCAATACTGGCCTGTTTATTTGTAGCAACACGTATTGTGCACAGTGTTATTCATTTAGGTGAAAATAACGTACGCGCACGTTTTAAAGTGTTTTTATTGGGCTGTGTCTGTGTGTTTTCAATTTGGCTGGCAATGGTTTGGCGAGTAATGCTTTAAACAGCTCATGCTAAGCAGTAATGTGAAAGGCAATTTACGCCTGCCACATTACTATTGATTAGATTTAATTATTTAGCACGTCTTAAGCGAGGAAGCACAAGTAAAAAAGCGCCTAAAAGCCACGCTAGCCCACCGCCAGAACTACTATCTGAGTTTATTGGTGCACCTGAGTCAATTAACGTATTTTCAGTTACAGTAAGGCCAGCAGCAGAATTTGGATCATCATCCATCACGGTTACACTTTGAATAGTTACTAAATTAGCACTGCTGAAGCTTACATCACTGCTTGAGCATTGCTCAGCGGTAATATCAACAACCGGCATATCGTTGCAATGAACCAGTGCTGCAATTTTATCTAAAGTCGACTGACTCGCTGCTGTTATTTGCCCAAACACAGTAAAACCGCCGTTTTGTGTATCTAGCGCTGCACTTCCTGCGCTGTTATTAGCCATATTAAAAAACCACTGACTTGTAGCGCTATTTTCATTGCCTGATAACTTAGCCATTGCAATAGTGCCTTTAACGTTTGAAAAAACAGGCTCATTTTCTACGGCTGGCTTTGTAGTAATCGCATCTAATGAATCTGAGTATGTAAATCCACCACCTTGAATAACAAAGTTACTTATTGAACGGTGAATCACTGTTTCATTATATGAATCGTCTTGAACATAACTTAAAAAATTGGCGACTGTTTTAGGTGTTTGTTGATCAAATAAGTTAATTTCTATGACACCTTGGCTCGTGTTCATTTCGATAATAGTGGCAGTACTCGTAAAACTTGCTGCGGCGAGTACTGAGCCAAGTAAGAGTTTTTTCATGTTATATCCTGTTGTTATATTTATTTAAATAATTATTAATACAAGTAAGTTAATATTATTCAGTTAAAAAATCGATAATAAAAAGGTGATTGATACAAATTAGACCGCCTCGGTAACATTTAAATTACATTTTATATATTCTTTTAAGTTATAAAAAAACTTTACCAAAGCTAAATCGTCTTTCGTTAAAAAGTACTTTTGTTAGTATTTATCAAAATTTAAAAACTAGGTAATACACATGCCAGACAATAAACACACAATTTGTGACTTTGGTTTACACAGAGGCCAAGCTTACACAAAGCTACCTGCCAGCTTTTTAACGTGGATGATTGCAGCAAACCATGAAAAATCTGAATATGCGAGTAAAGAGTTAAAGCGCAGAGGAATTGCTGCGACAAGCCGTAATTAAGATGAAATGTAAATAAGTACGTTTTTTTCGCATAAAACTAGTTTAAACTAGCCGCTCAATAAATTAAGTGGGCCTTAATAGACAGGTATTTTATGCGAATAATTATTTTATTTTCAGTTTTTTTAAGCGTACTTGGGTGTACATCGGCTACAACCGACTCAAGTGTAAATAACTCTCCTGCAACTCAATATCTTACTGTACTTCATACTAACGATAACCACGGCCGTTTTTGGCAAAACGAAAAAGGCGAATACGGTATGGCCGCTCGCAAAACGTTAATTGACTCTTTACGTAATGACGCCCAAAAGCAAGGTCATGCCGTTTTACTTCTCTCTGGTGGTGACATTAATACCGGTATCCCTGAGTCAGATTTACAAAAAGCAGAACCTGACTTTAAAGGTATGTCGCTGATTGGTTATGATGCAATGGCATTAGGTAATCACGAATTCGATAACCCTATTGATGTTTTGAAGCAACAGCAAAAATGGGTGAACTTTCCTTTTCTATCAGCCAATATATTTGAAAAAGAATCAGGCGAACATGCGTTTGATAGCTATAAAATATTCAAAAAAAATGGCTTAACTATTGCTGTTATTGGATTAACAACAACAGACACAGCTAAAATTGGTAATCCTCAGTATATTGGCCACTTAGAGTTTAAAGACCCTGTTGACGTTACCGCAAAACTAGCTAAAGAAATAAAAGCTAAGTACAACCCTGACATTACCATTGCGCTGACTCATATGGGTCATTATGTTGATGCTAGCTTTGGCATTAATGCACCAGGTGATGTAACACTTGCTCGCTCACTTCCTGCAAACACACTTGATATGATCATTGGCGGTCACTCACAAGAACCTGTGTGTATGAGTGATAAAAATGTAAATGACGATAACTTTAAACCTGGCCTTGCCTGTAAACCAGACCAGCAAAACGGTACTTACATTATGCAAGCCCATGAATGGGGTAAGTATGTTGGTAAAGCTGAGTTTAAACTTGAAAACGGTAAATTAACGTTACTAAACTACAAACTGATGCCAGTTAATTTGTATGTAGATAAAGTACAAGCTGATGGCTCTACTAAAGAAGTATTGGCAAACGAGTACATTAAACCAGACTCAAAACTTGAATCTTATTTAGCGGTATATCAAGCAAAAGGTGCTAAACAAATTGAAGGTACCATTGGTGAAGTTGATGCTCGCTTAGAAGGCGACAGAAACAAAGTTCGCTACCAACAAACTAATCTTGCGCGCGTAATTATTCAAGCTCAAATGGATGTAGTAAATGCAGACTTTGGACTAATAAGTGGTGGTGGTATTCGCAGCTCAATAGAAGCGGGTGAAATAAGCTATAAAGATATTTTAAAGGTGCATCCTTTTAAAAACCGTATTACTTATATGGATTGGCAAGGCAGTGATTTATGGGATTACTTAAATACAGTAACGAGCTTCCCACCGGATGCAGGTGCTTACTTACAGTACCATAAGCTATCGTTTGAACGTAAAAATGGCCAGCTAGTTAATGTGGTTATTAATGGTCAACCTTTGAATAAAAATAAAACGTACCGTATGAGTCTAAATAGCTATAACGCATCAGGCGGTGATGGTTATCCTACGCTTACAAATAAAAAAGGCTTTGTTAGTACAGACGAAACAGATGCCCAAGCGCTACAAGACTTTATATCAAAAAACAGCCCTCTTAAAGCGGCTGAATTTACACCTAAATAAATAAAGATAATAATAGGAAAGTAACTGTGTTACTTTCCTATTATTTCAATATTGCCTTCTCTAATATTTGCCAGCCCATAACTATGCAGTCGAGAACGCGACCCTTCTCCATACGCTTTGGGGGGATAATACAACTCTTTCTCTTCAGGACATTCGTTAAGCACTTCATCTAATGCCGCACGTATTTCACTCAAGGTTTTTTCAAGACTATTATTAAAGTTAGGTCTTTTTCTAATTGTATGGCCAAGCTCAATCAACCTATAAAAATACTTATTTGCAAGCTCTAGCAGCTCCTCTGGTACATTTTTATTATAACTAAGCGTTACAGCATCATTATTTGTACAATACTCTACAAGTGCTAAATAAAAGCATAGTGGCTTATTGGCCAAAGCCATTTTTTGATCTGGATTACAGCTACTCGATAGTGTTTTATCGTTAAGATCAACAATAAGTACAAGCGGCGTAGGCTCAGTAATTGTTTGATGTTCTGTATTAATCAATTGTTTATTACTTTGCTTAATAAACGCAAATTTTATCCAAAAGCTAACCAACACACTTAAAACAAAAAACATTAAATAATAAATAACATGACTCAACGTAAAGTGAGTGTGCTTAACACTAAATACAACTAATACAAACCCGCTGTTTGTACTCAAACTACGTATTATTTGGTTGGGCTTTATAGGTGTTACCATCTCGCTTTTGGGTGCAATAGTAACAACCCTAAGATCATCCGAATCGATGTAGCTATTTAAGGCTTTAATATAGCTATTAACCGCGTCTTTATTGCCTGAGTGTTTAAGCAGCTCATTTGATAAATCAAGTAAGGGTAAGTCTAGTGCTATTTGCTTCTCTATCTGAATTATTTTTTGTTTAACTACTTGCTGGCTTTTTTGAGTTACAGAAAGATAAAAAACAGACGATAGAATTAAAAATAAACATAGTAAAACAAGTGATTGCTTATATTTACTCATCATCAGCGTCCTCTTTTAAGTTTACTGAGCTAGTACCGCAACTCCAAAACGGCTGCACATTTTGATAGTAGTGCAACCTTTGATCTTTAGACATAGCAAGTAAGTTTTCCTGAACTGCACACAACAAATCAGTATTGTTTTGCTGCATTTTTAAATACCACCTTGTTCCAGAAATATTATTACTCAATGGCGTAATATAGTTTTTTGAAAAGCGTTTTTCGTCACTCTCTTTCCAAAATGAAGCAATAATATCGACTTTTCCGTCGGCGAGTAAATCACGTAATTCATTATGAGAACTAGCATAGGTAATTTTCAAATTAGCTAAATTAATATCCAACTCTTTAAATGCCTGCTTTGGTAATATGTGCCCTGAGCGGCTAGTTGGATAATCAAGCAAACCTATACGCTTATCTAAAAAGTACTGTTTTGTCATGCGAGGTTTTTCTTTAGACGATATAAAAAAGGCAGTGTAATCAGAAAAGCCAACAACGGGCTGGTAGTTATAAGTCGACTCAGCTTTGAAGGCGGCCATAATATTATTTTTAGCTAAAATTAAGTCAGCAATTCCTTTACCAACAAACTCAAAGCTTTCTGCGGTTCTATACCCCCAATACCCTTTTACAGAGCCATATTGTTTAGCCACTACGTTATCAGAACACAAATTCTGTGTTAACAACTTGGCTATTTTTTTCGATTGCATGAAAATAATTAGCTGGTCTTTATTACTTGTTGCAGTTGTTTGACATTCTGTTGAGGTTTCAATCATAACTGGAAAGTGCAAATCATCGTTGTACACACTAACTTGACCGCAAACCCACGTAACGATCAACAATAGAAACAAAAATGTAACAATTAACATTTTGTGCAACACGATATTTTTAAAATTCAAAGTAATGCTACTCAAAAAAAGACTATATTGTGCATTTGAACAATTTTGCTTACTTATTACAACAAGTAATTTTACCTGTTAAACATAAACCATTGATTTATATAAAATCTAAATAAGAAACTATGAATTTTAATAAGTCCTTCCTATCAACGCAAAAAGTGAGGACAATTGACCGCATTAGCTTATAGCAACCCCATGAAATATTCATTTAGGAAGTTCTAATGCATAACAGTATAAAGTACTCGATATCCTCTGCACTTTTAATTAGTGCGATATTCACAAGCGCCGACTCACATGCTTGGGGTCAAAATGGCCATCGTATTGTAGGGCAGATTGCACAATCTCATATAAGCGAAACAACTAAAGCATCAATTAAACCTTATTTAGATGGTGAGTCACTAGCTCAAATATCAACGTGGCCTGATGAAATGCGCTCTGCTCCTGGTGAGTTTTGGCAAAAGAAATCATCTCGTTGGCATTATATTAATGCAGCACCAGGAAAATCTTTCAGCTTCAATCACGATCACACTAAAAATAAAGAGTCTGTAAGTAATATTCTTGAAGGCATCCACTATTCAATGCAAACACTTACAGATACCAATAGCATGTTAGACGCTAAGCAATTCAGTTTACGTTTTTTAGTGCATTTAGTAGGTGATAGCCATCAGCCATTTCATGCAGGTAGAGGTGAAGACAGAGGTGGTAACCGTATTAAGGTTTCATTTTTTAACGAAGAAACAAATCTTCATAGCCTTTGGGATACAAAGTTAGTTGAGAACGAGAACTTGTCGTTTACTGAATACGCTCAATTTATTGATACAAATAACAGCGAGTTAATTGCTGAGTATTTACAAAGCTCACCGATGACATGGGTTGAAGAATCTCATAATTTAGCCACAAAAATTTATAAATATACCAACAACGAAATTGGTTATAGCTACATATATAACAATACTCCAATTATAAAAACGCGCTTACAACAAGCGGGTATTCGATTAGCTGGATTATTAAATGCCTTATTTGACCCTTCTGCAAAAGAGTTAGAAACAGCACTAAAAATGACAACTGACAAATAAACTGTATTAAATTTATATAACCTACACACGGGAAATCAACATTATGACTAAGCTTCGCCTTTCGAAATTAACTGGAGCGGTAATTTTAGCGCTAGGTGTTTCTACAAGCGCAATGGCTGCTGATACTTCATCTGCAATGCGTGGTAAAATTACGACGCCTTCAGGTGGCAGTGCTGCAAACGTTAAAATTAAAGTAGTTCACCAACCAACGGGAACTATTAGCGAGCTAACTACAAACGAAAGTGGTACGTTTATCGCTAATGGCTTACGTGTAGGTGGTCCTTACATGGTTATCATCGATTCTGATAAGTTTAATGATACAACTGTTGAAAATATCTATCTAAATCTGGGTGAAACATACCGCTTAAGTTCGCAGCTTGCTCCGCTAAACATTGAAAAAATTGAAGTGTCTGGTTATAAAATCGTTCAGCAATCTGGTGGCTCAAGCAGCTCATTTGGTTCTGATACTATTGAAAATATGCCAAGCTTTAACCGCGACATTAAAGATATTGCGCGCTTAAACCCACTTGCCAGTATTAATGGTAATGGCGAGCTAACGTTTGCAGGTAGTAACCCTCGTACCAACGGTTTAACAGTTGACGGTATTGGTCAAAATGATGACTTTGGCTTGAACTTTGGTGGCTACCCCACTTCTCAGCCTCCTGTAGCACTTGATGCTATTGAACAAGTTTCTGTTGATGTATCTCCTTTCTCAGCTTCTAAAGGTAACTTTGGTGGCGGTACTATTAATGCAGTAACAAAATCTGGTACAAATGAGTTTAAGTTCTCTGGCTTTTATGAAATCTCTACTCCAGAGATTGCAGGCGATGTCGATAGCATTGTTCAAGAAGATGACCTTGATGAGCTAGGTCATAAAACTTATTCTACAAATAAAGTAGAGCCGATTAAAACTGAAGAAAGATTTGGTTTTAACGTTGGTGGCGCAATTGTTAAAGACGAACTGTTTTATTTCGTTAACTATTCAGAATGGTCAAGCGAATTAGATCTTGATTACGGCTTTGACGGCTCTGGTGCAGCCAACGAATTTAATACTTCTGAAGCTAACTATAACCGTTTCATTTCTATTTTAAATAATGAATATGGCTTGACTGATTCATTAGCAGGTGCGCCAGAAGATACAAATAAAAACCTGTTAGTCAAGCTAAGCTGGAACGCAAGTGATGACCATCGTTTAGATTTTACTTACCAATGGCAAGACGATCAAGATGAGCGTAACACTAGCACCGGTGGCGATAATATTGTACTAACATCGAACACCTACGCCTACGTAACGAAGTTCAATAACTTTTCAACAAAGCTTTACTCTGATTGGACTGAAGATTTTTCTACTGAAATTGGTGTGTCGTATAAAGATGTTACCTCTGATAGCGCAACTCGCTCAAATCTAGGTAGTATTTCAGTTGATGAAGATGGTCGAAATGGCCCTTCTTACAACTTTGGTACAGATCAATATCGTCATGCTAACCGCTCTGAAACGCAAAATTTAACTTTTACACTCGATGCTACCTATTTAATGGATGAGCATGAAATAAACTTTGGTGCTCAATATGAGTCACTTCGTTTATATAACTTATTTGCTGAAAACTCTCTTGGCACGTGGAAGTTTGATAGCTTAGAAAATTTTGAAAACCGTGAAATTGGTTCTTATGATTTCTCTTATCAGAATGCTTACACTAATGATTCAGCTGATACAGCATATGATGTAAGACGCAATCAACTAGCACTTTACATTGAAGACACTTTTTATGTAGGTGACGATTTAGAAGTTACAGCAGGTGTTCGTTATGAGCGTTTATCATCAGATGATAAACCAACTCTAAATGAAAATTTTGCGAATACGTATGGCTTTACTAACCAAGAAAATCTAGATGGTCTAGACATTATACTTCCTCGCGTTGGCTTTAAATACTACGTAACAGAAGCCCTTACTATTAACGGTGGTATTGGTCGTTTCCAAGGTGGTATTCCAAATGTTTGGTATAACAACTCATTCCAAAGCGATGGTATTACATTAGTATCTGCTCCTAACGATGTAATTAACGACTACTATGCAAATAACACTGCCGATATTACTCAGGTGCCTAGTGAAATTCAAAATTCATTAGAACAAGGTGCTGGTAGCGTTGCTTATATCGACCCTGATTTTAAATTGCCTTCAAGCATTCGCACCCAAATAGGTTTTGAATATGAGTTTGATTCTGAACTATTAGGTGATGGCTTTAAATGGCAAGCAGAGATTGCTTATCATAAAAAAGAGAATGAGGCGGTATGGCATAATACATCTATTAACCCAATCGGTATTGCAGCTGATGGTGAACGCGTTATAAATGAAACTATTTATAGTGGCTCTTTAGCTGATAACGCTGACATAGAAATGACTAATTCATCGGATGATGGTCGTTCAATTATTATTTCAACGGGTATTGCTAAACAATGGGACAATGGCCTGTTTGTATCGGCAAGCTATGCACACCAGGATGTTACCGAGTCATCAGCCGGCTCAGCTTCTCAAGCGGAAGGCAACTACAAGCATAATATTACAGTAAATCGTAATGAAGATATTGCAGCACGTGGTTTTTACGAAGTTGAGCACAGCTTTAAAATCAACTTAGCATATAACACAGAGTTTTTTGAAGGGTATGCGACTAAGTTTAACGTGTATTTTGAACGTCGTTCAGGTCGTCCATTTAGTTATACAATGAACATGTATAAAGACAGTGATTTGGGTGATACGAGTAGTTTCTTCAGTAATGGTGCTTACTTACCATATATACCTACAGGTGCTGATGATCCAAATGTAAACTGGGATGAATCCGGTATGACTTGGGCTGAGTTAGAACCATTACTAGAGCGTGCTGGTATATCTCAGCGTGGTGGTATTTTAGGTAAAAATACAGCAACTCAACCTTGGGTTACTACGATGGACGTTAGCATTAAGCAAGAAATACCAGGCTTTGCTGAAGGTCACACTGGTGAGGTTTATCTAATGATTGATAATTTCGCAAACCTTCTAAACAGCGACTGGGGTGTAGAAAAACGCTTAGGTTACTCTAACCAAACTATTTATGACTTTGGTGGCCTTGATGACCAAGGCAGATATAAAATAGACAACAGCTTTGGCGGTGCAGATGTGCGTAATTACTCACAAATCAATTCATCGTCATCAGCTTGGCAGGCTAAAGTTGGTATCAGCTACAAGTTTTAAGCCTTAATAGGTAAGTAATAACACATTAAGTTATTTGTTAACAAAACCCATTGCAAATTTGTAATGGGTTTTTTGTTTTTCACACCCCAATTTCACATGTTTGTCATAAAGCCCACGTAATATATACCCCGATATAGAGTTATTGCTCAAAAAAACACTCAAATAGACAAAAATAGTACTATTTATTAAAAATATATTGCAGTTGTATTTTATTTGTAACGAATAAATAAGGTACACTAGTAACGGATTTTGAATAAATGAACTTCAACTGTTTATTTTACAAAATTTTAAAATAAAAATATAAAAATTTAATTAATAACTACACGGGAAAATTAAATGAAAACTCAATTACGCAAAACAGCTCTTTCACTTGCTATTGCAGCATGTGTTGGTGTAAGTGGCGCTGCAATGGCTAACGAAACGACCTCTGCAATTAAAGGTCAAGTAATGGGGCCTAACGGCAACCCAGCAGCCGGCACTAAAGTAACAATTTTACACGTACCTTCTGGATCAGTAAAAACAACTGAAGTAAATGACGCTGGTTATTTCACAGCTAAAGGCCTGCGAGTTGGCGGTCCTTATAAAGTAATTGTTGATTCAGATGTATATGCAGACCAAGAATTCAATAACATTATTCTTAATATTGGTAACGATTACCCAGTAAACGTTTCTCTTGAGTCACAATCAAGCATGGAACAAATCGTAGTTTCTGGCGCGCCAATTAGCTCTATGTCTGGCGGTACTGGTCCGGCGTCTACTTTCACACTTACAGATCTAGAGAATCAGCCTGCTATTAACCGTGATTTAAAAGATATCATTCGTGTTGATCCACGAGTAGCAATAGATGATAGCCGCGGCACTATTAACTGTGGTGGCGGTAATCCAAAATTTAATAGTTTAACGCTAGACGGCGTTCGTATGAACGATAACTTCGGCTTAAGCTCAAATGGTTACCCTACTATTCGCGCACCTTTTTCTTTTGATTCAATTGAGCAAGTAGCTGTAGAACTTGCACCATTTGATGTTCAGTACGGTGGATTTACAGCGTGTAACATCAATGCTGTAACTAAATCTGGCGGCAACGAAATTCATGGTGGCGTGTTTTTCGATTACACAAATGATTCAATGAAAGGTGATAAAATTGAAGGCGAAGACGTTGATAACGGTAGTTATAATGAAAAACGCTACGGTTTTAATGTTGGCTTACCTCTAATTAAAGATTCATTATTTTTATATACTTCATATGAAAAGCTAGAAGGGGTAGCACAATTCAATTATGACCCTTTAGGTTCAAGTGTTTCTGAAAGCGACTTAGCTCGTATCCAACAAATTTCACAAAATGTGTATGGTTATGATGCAGGTACCACTCCTTCGAGTGCACCTGTAGAAGACGAAAAAATATTAATTAAATTAGATTGGAACATTAACGATTCTCACCGTGCTAACTTAGTTTATAACTATAATGACGGCTTTACATTATCTCAATCAGATACTGGTTCAACTCGCCTATCGTTAGATAGTCACTTTTATGAGCAAGGTGCAGAATTTACTTCAATCATCGGTTCATTATACTCAGACTGGAATGACGATTTTTCAACTGAAGTTCGTTTAGGTAAATCGGAACTAGATGCACGTGTTGAATCACTTGATGCTGCAAGCAGCTTTGGTGAATTCCAAGTAAACACATCGGATGGAGGTCGAGTATATTTAGGTCCAGATGATTCTCGTCAATCAAACGATTTAAATTACGATACAACTACATTTAAACTAGCTGGTACTTACTACCTTGACCAGCACACGATAACAGCTGGTTACGAGTATGAAGAGCTAGAAGTATTTAACCAATTCGTTCAACACACGCAAGGTGAATGGAGTTTTGCAAGTATTGATGATTACGAAGCAGGAATTGCAAGTGCAATTTTCTACAATAATGCCGCAGGTACGAATAATGCTGCAGATGCCGGCGCTAGCTTCTCATATGCTCAACATACTTTTTATATTCAAGATGAATATAGCTTCTCAGACATTGATGCATCACTAACGTTTGGTCTTCGTTACGACAGTTACACTAGCGATGACAAGCCTACTTTAAATGAAAACTATACTGCACGTTATGGTTTCAGTAACCAATCAACATTTGATGGTGTGGATTTAGTTCAACCACGTATTGGCTTTGAATGGTATGCAACTGATGCACTTGAAGTTCGCGCAGGTTTGGGCTTATTTTCAGGTGGTAATCCGAATGTGTGGTTATCTAACTCATATTCAAACGACGGCATCACAAATATTAGCGCAAATCAGTTTGGATCTATTGATTTATTTGCTACACCAAATGTGAATGGTGGAAAACCAGGTTTTGATGTACCACAATCACAGTTTGATAAAGTAGCTAACACAGTAATTGGTTCTGGAGATAGCTTTACGAACGCCGTAGCTTCTGATTTTGAAATCCCATCGGAATGGAAATATTCAGTAGGGGCTACTTATACAACAGAAGACGAATATGTAATCTCATTAGATTATCTCTACACCAAAAAGCGTGATGCAGCAACGTTAATGGACCAAGCCCTTACTGACAGTGGTACTACTACTTTTGATGGTCGTCCAATTTTAACCTCTATTGAAGGACGTGACGGTGATTTACTTTTAACAAATGTTAATGGTGACAGTGGTGAAACTTCAATTATCTCTGCAGCTGTAAGCAAAGCATTCGATAACGGTATTAAAGTACAACTATCATATGCTTATACAGATGCTGATGATGTTAACCCAATGACAAGTTCAACAGCGAGCTCTAACTACGGTAACTTGGCAACGTCTAACCCGTTAGATCCTGGTGTATCTTCATCAGATTATGAAATACCTCATCGCTTTACATTAAACCTTGCTTACACACATGAATTTATCGATGGATATAGCACTCGCTTTAATTTATTTGGTGAAGCATACAAAGGCTTGCCTTACAGCTTCACATTTAATGGTAACGATGAAGATACATTTGGTGATTTTAATTCAAATGATTCTCGCCAACTACTTTATGTACCGCTAGTAAACGATCCTAACGTTGTTTATAACATGTCAGCAGATGAGATTAATGAATTTAATGAGTTCATTGCATCTGAAGGATTAAAACGTGGTGAAATTTCAGGTCGTAACGCGCAAAACTCTGATTGGTTTGTTAAGTTTAACTTTAAGCTAACTCAAGAAGTACCAGGGTTCATGGATGGCCATAAAGGTGAAGCATTCTTCGTAATCGATAACTTAACTAATATGTTAAACGATGATTGGGGTGTACTGAAAAAAGGTCCTTTCGTTGGTGCTCGTATGATTTCAACAGATATTGATGACCAAGGCCGTTACGTTTATTCAAACTTTAACGGGAATAACGCAAGCACCACAACTCAACGTGATGCATCTCTTTGGGAAATGCGTGTAGGTGTTCGTTACACTTTCTAATTTAGAACTGTAACCTAAAACATCTTTTAAAAGCCCACTTTGGTGGGCTTTTTTATGCCTTTAATTTATTATTTAACTTTTCGAAAATACTCACTAACACTTCGCACTCTTCTTTAGTCAAAGTGCTCAGTAATTGTTTTTCCCAATTAAGTGCATCGGGTGCTATTTGCTCATATAAGCTTTGACCTTCTTTACTCAGTACAAGTAAGGCCGCGCGTTTGTCTTGCTTATTTAATTCACTTTTTACTAAGCCTCTATCTATCAGTACTTTTACCGCGCGCGACACTGTCGACTTGTCCATATTTGCTTGCGTGCATAAATCCTTTGCGTTGCTCTGACCATACTGCGCTAAATTAGCAAGTATTCGCCACTGAGGAATATTTAAACCGTACTTAGTTTGATAAACCTCGGCAAAGTCGTTACTTACACGTGTTGCTACATTCGTTAATTGATAAGGTAAAAACGTTGCTAAATCAATTTTCATTTTTGGTTATCCCAGCTTTATAAGGCTTACTTTGGTGTTCATTAATATTTACACAGGTTCATACTTGCACATTTGATATTAGTCTCACTTGAGAGTATCTTAACTGAAATAAAAATAATATTAAACCAACCCCCTCTCACAGGAGTCAGTAATGGCGACACAATTAAGTTATATGACCGGCTTTGGTAATGAATTTGAAACACAAGCGCTACCCGGTGCACTGCCAATAGGACAATTTAGCCCACAAAAAGTTAAATACAATTTATACACAGAGCAATTTAGTTCGACTGCATTTACGGCTCCTCGCGCTTCAAATCGTCGCACTTGGTTTTACCGCCTTCGTCCGTCTGTAGTGCAAGGTGATTACCAAGCAATTGATAACGGCCTAATAAGAACAGCCCCAATCACTGAAGCCGTAACACCACCAACAATGCTACGTTGGAACCCTATTGATATGCCTTCACAGTCTACTGACTTTATTGATGGCTTGGTAACGATGGCAGCTAATGGAAGCGCCAATGGGCAATCGGGTATTGGCATTCATGTATATGTCGCTAATCAGTCAATGCAAGGGCGTTACTTTTGCAATGCTGATGGCGAAATGCTGTTTGTCCCTCAACAAGGTGAGTTATTAATTCACACTGAGTGCGGCAAGTTAAGTATTAAACCAGGTGAAATTGCTGTTATACCCAGAGGAATTAAGTTCGCTGTTGATTTAATTGACGATACAGCCCGTGGTTATATTTGTGAAAATTATGGCCATGCGTTAGAGCTTCCAGAACGAGGGCCTGTTGGTGCTAATGGCTATGCTAACGACAGAGACTTTCAATATCCCGTTGCTGCCTTTGAAGATAAAGAAGGTGACTTTGAGTTAGTTTCTAAATTTAACGGTAATTTATTTAGCTGTGAAATTAAGCACTCTCCTTTTGATGTTGTTGCATGGACGGGTAATAGCTCCCCCTATAAATACGACTTATCGCGTTTTAATGTAATGAATACAGTGAGCTTTGATCACCCCGACCCATCTATATTCTCTGTGCTAACCTCTCCTTCGGCTACTGAGGGTATGGCAAATGTCGATTTTGTGATATTTCCACCTCGTTGGATGGTAGCCGAAAATACATTCCGCCCGCCGTACTACCACCGCAATATTATGAGCGAATTTATGGGCTTGATTGAGGGTGTATATGATGCAAAAGAGCATGGTTTTGTACCTGGTGGCGCAAGTTTACACAATTGTATGTCGCCACATGGACCTGAAGCCGACGTATTTGAAAAAGCCTCAAACGCTGAGCTTACACCACAAAAATACGAAAACACATTGGCCTTTATGTTTGAGTCGCGCTATATAATTTCACCGACAAAATATGCACTTGAAGGTAAAGAACGCCAACCAAATTACACCGATTGCTGGCGTACTATTAAAAAACAATTTACAGGTTCACAGGATTAATTATGAAATTATACAGCTACTTTCGCTCATCAGCGGCTTATAGAGTGCGTATAGCGCTTAACTTAAAAGCAATCGATCATGAACTTGCTATTGTTAACCTTTTAAAATCGGAGCAGCTTGGGGAGGAATACTTAGCTACGAATCCGCAAGGGTTACTACCGGCACTTGAAACCAATGATGGTGTTTTAGCACAATCGCTTGCAATACTTGAGTGGCTTGATGAAACTTATCCGCAATCGCCATTAATTACAGGAACTGCATGGCAAAAAGCACAAATAAGAAATTTAAGCTTTGCCATTGCTTGCGATATTCATCCTGTTAATAATTTACGCGTGCTGAAGTATTTATCAAACGAATTAGGTGTTGATGACGAGGCTAAAAATAAATGGTATCGACATTGGATAGAAGTTGGTTTTGAAAAAATAGAACTGATGCTAAACGAAAATAATGGCTACTGCTTTGGTAACCAACCAACACTTGCTGACATTTGTTTAGTGCCGCAAGTATTTAATGCAATTCGTTTTAACGTAGATATGAGCACTTATCCAAAAATTGCAGCCATTTACGAGCATTGTAATAAATTAGCTGCATTTAATGATGCTGCACCGCAAAATCAACCCGATGCAAATTAAGCTAGTTTAGTAACTAACCAGATCTCATATATGGTCTCCTCCAGTATTGCAAGGTGTCATTCAACGATAGCAGGGACAGGTTTGCTGTCATATATACGGTCTTTTAGTGAAGATTATTACTTCTGACCTTGATGTAATCCGCGCATATTGT
>NZ_JACGWD010000064.1:0-26206 GCF_014077565.1 Pseudoalteromonas sp. 5Ae-yellow | reverse complement strand
TGTTAGAACTCAATCTGTACGAGTGCCCACACAGATGATTGCTTTATATTGTTAAAGAACGTTTTGAGTCGCTTTAGCGTCTCAAGGGATGCGAATAATACACCCTTTATTTTTCGAGTCAACACTTAGTTTTAAACTTTCTTTTTAGATAATTTAAAACCGAAGTTTTATTTAACTCTCTGAGTAGTTCGTGCCTCGCTATGCGTTGTCCGCTGCGCGTCGCCATATCCCGTCTCAGTGGGGTCGCATTATAGGGAGATCCGAAAACAGATCAACCCTTTTTTTAGATCTTTTTACTGTTCGAACAAAAATAGAACAAAACCATGTAAAACCATATGAAAACCTTCCTAAGATGATGCTTTTTTGTGCTCTTATTTATTATTTAATACAAATATCATTGCTATGTTTGATTTAGACGTTAAGATAGCAAGTTCACAATGTTAAATTAATGTTTATTTCCTGTTTATTGGTAGATCTAAAATGAAATTACCCGATCAAAAATCTTTTATCTTCTCTGTTATTCTTGCTGTAGTTGGTTTTGTTGTTGTTGAGTTCGCTTTAGGCGGCTTAGCTTTAAACCCTGCATTACTATTTGGTGCTGGTTTATTAATAGGTGCGATTGCTATTGCTGCAATGTCATCTGATGTGACTGAAGAAGCTGAAGTTAAAACAAAAACGCTTTATGTTGGTAACCTTCCTTATCGTGCAAACGAAGGTGTGGTTCGTGCATTATTTGAAGAACAAGGCAAAGTATTCAATGTTCGTTTATTAAAGGATAAGAATACTGGCAAGCGTCGTGGCTTTGGTTTTGTTGAAATGGCGCAAGCTGATGCAGACAATGCAATTGCTAACTTGAACGATAGCGAGTTCCAACAACGTACTTTAAAGGTACGTGAAGCAAAACAAAAACAAGAAGATGATTCTAATGCTCTACGTACTGAGACGGATCAGTCAGTGTAACTAGCTTTACCGCTAGCTTATTGCTAAACACATCAGCCGTTGCATAATATTGCAGCGGCTTTTTTATGTCTGTTAGTTTATTCACACAGAAGTTAAGTTGGTTAAGTAGGTAGTTGACTCTGTTTGCTATCGCTACACCTGAATCAAGTAATTTTACATTCCCTTCAAAATACTGACTAATAGGCTCTGCTAATATTGGAAAGTGCGTACATCCTAATACAAGTACATCTATAGTTTTATCTATATGTAGGTCATCAAGCACTTGATGCAACTTGTTTGTATCCAAAGACTCTGTAAAAAAGCATTCCTCAGCTAACGTTACTAATTCAACACTGCTATATAGATTAACGATTACATTACGTGCATGCTCAGTAATTAATGTTTTAGTGTATGAACTGGCGACCGTTGCCGGTGTGGCTAATAAGCCAATATGATTTGAACGTGTTAACTCTGCTGCAGGTTTTATTGCTGGCACAACACCTACTATAGGAATATCCGTAATTTGGCGAACAGCGCTGAGTGCAGATGTAGAAGCTGTATTACACGCTATTACAATTAAATCGACGTTAAGCGTGTTGGCTTTGATGAAATGAATAAGTGAACATAATCGGTTAATTATAGTTTGTTGGGATTGAGCACCATAAGGTAGTAATGCATTATCCATAAAATAGCTGTACTGAGCATTGGGGATACTTTGCTTGATATGTTCAAGTACAGTAGTTCCACCAATACCTGAATCAAAGACCATTATATGCGCTGACAAACTACCGTTCCTACTTTACTTTAAGATCGGCAGTTTGCCATGAGGTTTTTATAAAAGAAAGTAGTTTAACTTTGCGTGGCTTCTAAATCAGTAAGCCTGTCGGCTGCTGAATTTAACTGATTAAGGTTTTCGAACATAGACTTTGTATAATCTACTAACTTATCTATTTGTTCCTGATCTTGATTTAACCATTGGAGAATGCCAGCTAGCTGATTTTGTAATCCAAGCTCACCCGCTTTTTCAAAAGCATTTTTAAGGTCGTCATTAAAAGGGGCTAACCCCTCTGCTACTTGTTTTTCTGGTGCTGGTTTATATTCTTCATAGCTTTTAACTGTTGCTATTGTTTTTGTTTGGCGTAAATCCATAGAAAAAGCCACCAGCTGATCGCTGTCTAAACTCAGCTCTTGCGCTTGTTCAAATGCTTCATCTAAATCACCACCAAAAAAGGTTTTACTTAAATCTTGTAAGTCTTCCATCATCGCATTAATAGCTTCTTGCTCTTGCTCGTTTAAGTCACCATTTACCGACATCGAAAATGATACCTGTCGAGATTGCGATGATGAGCTTGCAAACGACTCACTATTACTATTTTGCTGATAGCCACTTGCCGATTGAGATTCAAATGCATCAGCAAAGCTAATACTTACCTCATCGCCTTCTGCTGTAGTAAATTTATACTCTGCATTACTCGTCATACTGACGTATTGGGCCTGGCTTATATTTACGCTGGCAGGTTGTGGGTTAAATAACGACTCTTCAAACTTATCCAGCCCATTGTAAATTCCCTCTTTGGACTTATTAATGCCCTCTTCCATGTCATCATTAAATACGCCTGTACCTTTGAGTTCATCAACAGCGTCATCAATCCCTATTTGGACTCCTTTGCGCGCATCGCCTAGCATATCTTTGAGCTTTTCGTCATCAGCGCCGTTAGCTTTTGCTTTATTTACAGCACTACTTACAAAATCGAGTACGTTTTTTACTATTTCATCAAAATCAAATAGTGGTTTATCTGCTTTTTTTTCTGCGATAGGTAATCCAAGCTGCTCAGCCATTTTATCGCCAAGCACCTTTGCGGCCAACTCTCGGCCTCGTTGTTGATAGCTATCTTGAGGAGACGTAATTGTAGGTTGCTGTATATCAGCTTTATTATTGAATTTATTGATGTTGTTGTTTGGCGTAAAGCCATAATTACCTATTTTCATGATTCGTCTCCTAAGCGTGCGTAGTTTATTATCGGCTATAACAACAAAAACTAAAGTACAATGTTCAATAAAACAGCATAAATGCTAGCCAAAACTAGACAAATACGCAGCGCTCCCTACAATAGCGCCGATAAACAGATCTTAGATAAGGTAGTAGCGTTAATGGCAGTTATTAAAATAGATACCACACAGTACCAAGCGCAGTTAAGTGAAAAAGAGCAGCGAATTAGTACGCAGTTTCAACGTTTTGGTGTGGAGCAATTAGAAGTATTTAGCTCAGAGCCAACTAACTACCGCCAACGTGCTGAATTTAGAGTATGGCACGACGGTGATGATCTGTTTCACATTATGTTTGATCAACAAACAAAAGAAAAAATCCGTGTTGATACATTTGACCCAGCAGCGCCTCTAGTAGGTGAAATAATGCAGGTGATGATTGAAAATCTTAAGCCTTGTGAAATATTACGCCGTAAGTTATTTCAAATCGATTACCTATCAACGCTAAGCGGTGAAATTTTAGTAAGCTTGCTTTATCACAAACCACTGGATGATGAATGGTTAAGTGAAATTAAAGCACTGAAAGAAAAGCTTAGCAGTAAATACAAAATTGACTTTATAGGTCGTGCTCGCAAACAAAAAGAAGTACTAGGTGATGACTTTGTAACTGAACGTTTAACAGTTAATGGGCAAGAGCTTATTTATCAACAAGTAGAAAATAGCTTTACTCAGCCTAATGCAAAAGTAAATATTAATATGCTGGAGTGGGCACAAGATTTATGTAAACCACTTAAAAATGATTTACTAGAATTGTATTGTGGTAACGGTAACTTTTCAATTGCATTAGCAGGTTCTTTTAATAAAGTATTAGCGACGGAAATATCAAAATCATCTGTTCACTCTGCTCAATACAACATTGCTAAAAACAACGTAGAGAACTTAGATATTATTCGTATGTCTAGTGAAGAGTTTACTCAAGCAATGAATGGCGAGCGTACTTTCTCTCGTTTAGATGGTATTGATTTAAAAAGCTATGACTGCCAAACCATATTAGTTGATCCACCACGCGCGGGCATGGATGAATTAACGTGTGACTTAGTGGCTAACTACGAAAGCATAATTTATATATCGTGTAATCCTGAAACTCTTGAGCGTGACCTTGATCACTTAACACGTACGCATAACGTTAAGCGCTTTGCTATATTTGATCAGTTCCCATATACACATCACATTGAGTCGGGTGTTTTCTTGCAGCGCAAATAAATACGCTCAGTAAACGTTACCCATAAAAAAAGCTCCTTGTAGGAGCTTTTTTAGTTTTAGCTAAACTTACTTGTTAGCTAAGTAATTAATCAGTTTGCTAATATCTTCTGGTTCAGTAATACCCGACTCACGACCTAGGTTTAATTTATACTTACCATTTACAATAAATGTAGGTACGCCACGTAGTGCGCCTTTTTCTTTAAAGTAGTCTTGATCTCGTTTCATTTTAGAGCTCAGCGTACGTACCGAGAAGCTTTTAAACAGCTTATCAAACTTATCGCCATCAACGCCCTGCGCTACAAATATATCTTTTACATCTGCAAGCTCATTAAAACTAGCGCGCTTTGTATGAATATGATTAAAGATTGCAGAGACAATTTTATCTTTTTGCGGAAGCACTTCTGCAGTAGCGAGTGCTTGGCTCATCATCTGTTGGTTTTCTGGGTCGCGTACACCTACAAAATCAACATGGCTCTTTTTAAATTTAACGTTTTTATCAAGCTTAGGCTTAAACTCACCAATTAGTGCTTCCATGTTATTACATGCAGGGCAGTAAAATGAGAAAAACTCTTTAATTTCTGGCTTTTTTGTTGCGCGCTCAGAAACAACGTCGTAATGCACGCCTTCTTCATACGTTGCTGCAAAGCTTGTTGCCGCCATAGGAAGTAGTACTGCAAGCAAACCTGCTTTAACTAATTTAATCATTATTATGCTCCGAAATTTATAGTGCTAATAAAAACGCTACTAACTCATCAAGTTCTTTTTGATTTTTGATGGTGTTGAGGTTTATTTTATATTTATCGTTAACAATAAAAGTAGGTACACCTGTAAGTGCGCCTAATTTTGAATATTTATTCTGTTTGTTTTGCATTGCTTGCTCAGCTGAAATAACAGGCATGCTTGCAATCTCTTGATCAAATGTTGCGCTATCAATACCGTTTACTTCAAGTAATTTTTTAACGTCTTTCATTTCAGTTAATGGTGCACGTTGAACATGGATACTTTTAAAAATTTGATCGCTAATACTTTGCGCCTGACCATGCTGCTTAGCAATTAAGTAAGCAAAGCTTAAATTACTTTGTGCTTGTGGTGACACGCCACCTAAAAAGTTAACGTGGTTTTTAATAAACTCAGCGCCTTCTGGCAAGCCTTTTTCAATTGCTTTTGCTACTGGTTCAAACTTAAAGCAATGTGGACAGTAAAATGAGAAAAACTCAGTTACTTGCGGTGACTTGCTTTTGTCTACATCTATAACAGTGTATTGATTATCAACTTCAAACTGTGCAGCAAGTGCTGCAAATGGTAAACATAAAAGTAATAAACTCAGTTTTAATTTTTTAAGCATTTGTATCTCGTTGTACTTGTCTTTAAATAAAATATTACGGCAATAACTTTAACGGTGCTTCTTGCAATGCTGCAAGTTGCTCTTTCAGTGCTAAAATTTGTTGCTCCCAGTATTTGTCATCAGCAAACCATGTAAAGTTCCGCACAAAAGCAGGATCACTCCATCGTTTAGCTACCCATCCCATATAGTGAATAATACGCATTGCTCGCAGCGGTTCAATTAATTTGAGTTGAGAGTGATCAAAATCACAAAACTCTTCATATGCATTTACAAGGGTGTCTAACTGTAACAGTTGCGTCGCTCTATCGCCACTGAGCATCATCCATAAATCTTGGATTGCAGGACCTTGGCGGCTGTCATCTAAATCAACAAACATTAGCGCATCACCTGCCCATAAAATATTACCAACGTGGCAGTCACCATGTAAGCGAATACTTTGCACATCTTTATACTGTTTTTGCGCCTGCTCTATCACTAAATCTAAAATAGTATAAAAGGCAGTATTTATTCCCATGGGCACTAAGTTACTTTTTTGAAGATGAACTTTGGCTGTATGCAAATACTCCTCGCAGGTAACTGTTGGCCTGTAAGTAAAAGGTTTTGTTTTAGCTACTTGGTGCATACGGCCAATCAATCGCCCCATTACATCAAGCTGATCTAAATTATCAACCTCAAATAAACGCCCGCCTACACTTGGAAACAACACAAACAAATACCCTTCGTGTTCAAATAAGCTTTGTCCATTATATAAAATAGGGGCAACAACGGGTACTTCTGCATCCGCTAGTTCAAATGCAAAGTCATGCTCTTCTTGAATTTGCTCTTTACTCCAGCGCTCTGGGCGATAAAACTTCACTACGTAACGCAGGCCATCATCCGCTTTAAATTGGTACACTCTGTTTTCATAGCTATTGAGCGCCAATAAACCAGATTCGGCGTACACACCTACGCTCTCTATTGCATCGAGTATTAGGTCTGGTGTTAAGTCAATAAAACTAAATTTACTCATACTCTTCTTATATAAAATAAAAGCGGGTTATATACCCGCTTTTGTTAATTGCTATATCAACTTACCTAATTAAGGTAAGTTGCGATTATCGCGCTTTAAAAAAGTTACTCGACTGCGATATTGTCTCATCCGGCTCATCTACCGGTGAAAGCACAAAGTTAAACTCAGTCATCGGCGCCTTCAAATCATAAGGGTCCATTACAAGTGACAATGGTACGTTATGAGATTCCCCTGCCTGCACAGTAAATGACTGCTTACCAATATACTTAAAGTTATCTAACCCTTGTACTTTAATATTAAAGGTTTGCTCGTACTGCGCTTTATTAATTACCTTTAATGTATAGGTATTCTCTACTAAACCATCAAAATCGACACGATATAATTGGTTTCGGTCACGAATAATATCAAAGTCCATTGTTTTACGCAGTGCTATATTAGCGACAAGCGCTCCCGTAAGCACAACAAGTATGACCGTGTAACCAATAATTTTAGCTCGCAGTGGATTCGTTTTATTTTCTGGGGTTTCGAGATTTCGCTCTGTCGTATATGAAATAAGCCCACGCGGGTATTCCATTTTATCCATTACGCCATCACACGCATCAATACATGCACCACAGTTGATACACTCAGCTTGTAGCCCATTTCTAATATCAATACCTGTTGGGCACACTTGAACGCACAAGTTACAGTCTATACAGTCGCCTAATTCTAAATCTTTATGGTCTACTTTACGTGAACGAGGACCACGGCTTTCACCTCGGCTTTCGTCGTACGTTACGGTGTATGTGTCTTTATCAAACATAGCTGATTGAAAACGAGAGTAAGGACAGATGTGTAAACACATAATTTCTCGCATCCAACCGGCATTACCATAGGTACACGCAGCAAAGAAAATAATACTGACTAGTGCATAACCGCCTACATCAAACGTTACAAAGTCAGGGAGTAACTCCCTTATTGGCGTAAAGTAACCCACAAAAGAAATAGCGGTATACAACGAAAACAATACCCAACTAGTATGCTTTGCCGTTTTACGCCAAAACTTATCAAAGTCCATGGGTCGTTGATCGAGTTTTTTACGCTGATTGGCAGTGCCTTCAAGCTTTTCTTCAAACCAAATAAAAATAAAGGTCCAAACAGTTTGCGGACATGTGTAGCCACACCACACCCGTCCATAGAAGGTGGTCACTAAAAACAGCGCAAATGCTGCCAGCATAAAAATAAACGCTAATATGGTAAAATCTTGAGGCCATAGCGTTAAACCAAAAATATTGTATTTTTGACCAATTAGATCAAACAGCACTGCTTGCTGGCCGTTAAAATTAATCCAAGGAAGTAACATAAACGCAAGTAGGCCTAAAAAGCCAATGCGCTGCCTAAGTAATTGATGTAGGCCTTTTACAGCACGCACATAAATACGATTTCGGGGATTGAACCTATCATCTTGACGGCTTAAATCCGGTTTTTGGATTTTCACCTCTACAGGGATATTCTTTACTTTAATTTGCTTGTCCATCGAAGTTCCTCAACGCCGCTTGGAAATAAAAATCCAGCAATACTCAAGTACTCTATACTTAAAGCTAGCAAGTTACTTGCTAGGCAGATTTACTTTAATAAATTGCCATCTCGAATACTTTCAGATATTTCAGAAATATCTGACTGCTGTTAACCATTATAACAATGTTGGTTAAAATTACTGGCATAGATCGCTAATAATTTATTCATCCCAGTTACTTGCTTTTAAAATGCAGTTTATTACACTGCATGGTAATTCAACCCTACTTAGATCAAGGTTTACGTATCCATGAAAAAATTTATTATTTTGGTAGTTGTGATCCTTGCCTTTTTTACAATCGATCACCCACTTATAAAAGAACCTCGCGAAAGGTTACTAGGTGAAGGCATTGGCTTTTTAAGTGATGCAAGCAAGGTCAACAGAAGCCCTGCTGCAAATATGGCGAAAAATAGGATCAGCAGTCAACTTAAACTATCTGAATCTGAAGGTGAGTATGTAGAAAAAACGTTTACAACAGATGACTCTGTTCAGTTATTTCACCTACGCTATTGTCGTGAGCGTGACTTAAACCTTTATTTTTATGACGACCGTTTAAATACGGTATGTAAAATAGTGACTGAAGCATTAGAACAAAAGCGAGCAAAGTAGTGGATTTTTCAGGATTAAATAAAAAAGCAAGCGACTCATTTCATAAGCAGCGCAATATGCTCAAGCAATTAGCGCAAGGCAAAACATTAAAGTGTGAGAAGTGTAATGGGGTTTTAACACTTGATTTAGCCACCAGCGAGCCTGGTAAAGGCATAGTAAATTGCAAACAAGGCTGTACGGATATTATATTAGAGCTAGGCACTTAGATTAAACTAAGCGCCTAGTATTAATAATTACTCTTCCCAACTCTCGTCGGTTATCAAGCCGCTATTAATTGCGACCACTTCAATTAGTTCAGCAAACCCTAATGCAAAGTCACCCATAGATTCATACTGATACTGACACAAAGCTTCTATTGTCATGTTATTTTGTTTGGCAATCTGAGCTATTGCTAGCTGGTCGAGTGCAAAAAAGCTTAGTGTGCTTAACGCACTTTCTAGTGCTTGTTTAAAATCAACGTCTAATTGCGGTGCATTTAACAAAGGTTCTGCATAAGCTTTCGTTGCAACTAAGAAGCCTTTACTCCACGACTTACAAAATTCAGCATCAAATGTGTCTGGTAATTTATATCCAGTTTCGAACACCTGCTCACTAATTTTGTGATAAAGCGCCATAAACAAAAAAAGCATTTCTTCATCTAAATCATTAGCTGTGTTTGGCAATATCTGCTCAAGCCACTCATGTACATCTAATGGGTTGGGCGAACAAATTACACCAAATAAATAGCCTTGGCTTTGTACAAGGGTCATTGCTTGAGATTGGGTATTTAAAAATGAGCTGAGCTGCTTTGCGTGCAACTCAGTAAATTGGGGTATTTGCATTAAAACTCTTTATATTAAAACATTAAAAGTTGAGCGGATAGCGACCTTGGTTATCTGGTCGGCCTAAAAACTTAACCGCATCATGTACATCTTTAGGTAAGCTGGCATCTGGTTTTACATAACCTGCCACTCTGAAGTCGAAATTAGCTTTAAGTGTAGCATCTGCCTCAAGGCCAAGCGTATTATCTGGGTCAATTAATATAGCAACATCACCCGACTTACAGCTTAACTTACCAGCTAGAGGTCCAATATTAAACCATCCATTTAAGCCTTGAACATCAATATTAGGGCTCGCTATTTCACCTTTTAGTGAGTCACAATAAGGTGCGCCTGAGCTGTATTCATCAAGTTCTAATATCACACGCCCTTTAGCGGTAACAGGCAGAGGAAGTTGCACACGTTGCATTGCACGCTCTACAGTTGAGCGTACTAGGGCGTCAGTCACTATTACTTTTTTATTAAAAAACCCATAACTTACATCTGCGTAACCCGAAATATCACTGCGTTCTCGTGGATTACCAAATTTTATGTTCGCATTTAGTTTGCCTGTAAATAATTTCCAGCCTGCAATATCCCAGCGCACATTATTTAACTGTTCACCATCAAAACGAACTTGCATCATTTGACCTTGCCAAACAGTGCCTACAGTTTGGCCTACTTCTAATTGCTTTGGAAAGTACGGTTTTGCTATATCTAGTGCAATATGTGCTGGTAATTTAATAATACAAAACACAATAAAACTAATTAAAAAGACAGCCGATAACGTTATTATTTTTTTCATTAATTAATTCTCTAATACTAAACGGCTTACGCGCACATAGCCTGATTTATCATCGCGACTTAAATCTAAATTTTCAATTTTTAAACCATGCTGATTTACTAGCTCATCTAGCCATTCTATTAACTGATTAAACTCTACTGAGTCAAGCGTCAAACGAAGTGAATCACTACTGGGCTGCATTTTACTAATATTGATTTTATAGCGTCCACGAGTAGAGTTTACCACTTGGCTTAAGTTTGTATTGCTAGCAACACTGGTGTTGCCTGCAGCCTTTAGCTTAACAATACTGTCATCAACCCAAGCTAATAGCTCTTGTTGTTTAATTTGAGATTGCTGTGCTTTTTCTATCGCGTTATTTAATGGCCTAAATATCCCCATTACTAAAACAAAAATAATAAACACGCCACCAGCGACCATTACCAATTGTTGTTCTTGCTCTTTAAGCGAACGCCACTGTTTCATTAACTGCTTTTTCATACTGCACCTCGCAGTTTAATTTCGCCTACGACATAATCACCGTCATTATTTAAAGACCCTTGCTCAACAGTTAAACCTTGCTTTTCAAGTATGATTTTTACTTTACCAAAAGTTTGGAAGTCTTTAGCCCGTGCACGAATTCGCAGCTCATTACGACGTTTGTCATAACGAAGTGTTTCAGGTGTAAATTCGCTGACTTGCGAAAATACATCAACCAAATTAGTCGTTAAGTCTAAAAAGCCGGATTCACTTGAGCCTTGTATTTTATCTAACGCGCCTTTAATTTGGCTTTTAATTAGATTAGGGCGAACTTTAGTTCCCGGAAATGCTTTTTGATATCTGTCGACTACTTGAGCTTTAGCTACTTCTACTTGTGTATTAAGTTGGTGTAACTCAATAGCTTTTATTGTAATTGTAGAAACCAATGCAACACTTGCTATAATTGCGGCGCCTTTCCAGTAACCCCACCACAAAGCGCTTTGTTTTTTAAGCTGATACATACCTTGGCGTAAGTTAAAATTAACGCTATCTAACTGTTTTGCAAATAATGCTAAAGGTAAGTCGTAATCGCTTGTTTGGGCTTGTAAGTTAACGCTTTCAGGAAACTGATTAGCAGGACTAAAATGTTTAATGTCGGGGTTACCCATGGCTGATAAATAGCCATTCAACCAACTAGATTCAACCGCACTAATATGCCATTGCCCTTGCTTAAACAACCATTGGTTGTTGAGCTCAATAGCAGTTACGGCGCCATCATCTGCAAGCGGTAACAACAAAGCATCGGGTAATATTCTGTATACTGATAGATTATGCTCAGCAAATAATGCAAGCCATTGTTCAAACCATTCACGGTCTGTCATTGCTACACGAATTGCATGTTGCTCACCAAGCATTGTCGGCTGCGCTACAGCTATAAACAGTTCATCTACGTCACATGCTATATCTTCTTCAAGCATGTATGGCAATGCTTGCTCAAGCTTGCGATTCCATTTTGTTGGCAAAGCGACCGTTTTTAATTGCACTTGATCACTGGGTAATAACACGACAACTTCTCGGGTAAGTGCTTTTTCGCTTAGCTCACTTAAATGCTCTGCATTTGGTAACTCGCCACTGGCTATTATTTCTTGTTCTTGTGGTGAGTAAATTAACCAGTTAAGTAATTCTTGTTCGGTTTGACCCGTGCGGATCAACAGTATTTCTGTCACTGTACGCCTCCAAATTTTCGCGCCAGTATCGTTACGTCGCCATCTTTAGCGTGCAGTAATGTGGTCATCGAAAAACGCAGGTCGACAAAGTTTGCCTGCGTTTGTAATTTAAAATATTCGCTTTTAATACTAAATAGACTTTTTATTGAGTCAGTATTAGTACCGCCTTGCTGCTTCACCTGTTCAAAAAATTCATCGATGGTGTCAAAGCCAGTTTGCGGTCTTGCGCCTAACACCGCTTCTGCGCCAGATAAGCTTAAGCTTTCTATCAAGGCACTGAGTATGAGCGCTTGCTCTGGCAATAATGTATTTACGTTAATTGATAAAAGCGTACTGCCTGGTATTACGCATACATATGGCAATACTTTTTCCATCACTAATGGATTAAAGCCCTTAACTAAACGCAGCTCCGATGTTGATGCAAATAAGCTATTGGCTGTCATATACGGAAAATCTCGCGATAAGTACTCGTCTTCTTCTGCGCCTGAGCGATACGTAATACTGTTCTCATCAAGCCAATCAAATACGCTATCTGCCATTGTCTCTTCTGATTCATCAGCAGGTAAATCTTCAATGTTTTCAAGTAATGCAAATAGTGCTTTATGTGCAGGGTTTGTTTTACTTGCGCTATTTTCTTCTGGCGCTATGGCTAAAGCATTTAAATTTAGACATGCTTGTAAATCAGTAATTTTGCCACTTAACGTGCCGTTATCAACAGGGTATGAAGCATCACCTTGAGTTGCCCACACTTGATCGAGTGTTGTTTTATCGGCATCATCTTTTTTACTTTGTATTAGCCCTTTAATAGCAAGCTCTTCTGCACCGTAGGCGTACCATTTAGCTTGTTGGTGACCTTGCAAGTTTGTACTTTTTTGCACTTGAACCATTAAATTAGCACTCATTTCTACTGCTAAAATAGCCGCTAAAGCCACAATAAACAAAACAATAACAAGTGCTGCGCCGCGCGATGATTGCTGCTTAACCATTATTCACATCCGTACTTTGTGTAGCAACAACTTTGCCTTGCCCAGGAACTAAAAATACACGACGAATTGGCTCTGCTTCTATTTGTTGCAACGTAACAGCAACCGCTTTAGGGAGAGCTTTAATTTCCCACTGTTCTTGCCATTCGTTTTTATCATCCAAAAACTCAAACTTAAGTTCTTCAACATTTTCTAGTACACGTTGAACTCGCGGTTCCATATTATCAAGCTGATCAACATAAACCCGATAAACACGCTCAAGGTTATCGTCTATCACTCTATAACCAACGGCTTGTAGTTCTGAACGTGGCAATAAATTAATTGGATTTACCCAGCCATCTCGTACAAACGCAATACCATCGTATTGGCTTTCTAAAACGTAACGACCAGCAAGTAAATATTGTTCTTGAACATCACCCGACTCATTGCGAACTGAGCGTTTGGTCATTTGGCTAAAATCTTGATCCATTAATCTAAATGTTGTTTGCAATCCATTTAGCTCAGCAATCTTTTCATCGGAGGCATCTTTTGCTCTTGTTGTCGTCTCGAGTATTTGATGAGTAGCAATAATAACAAAAGCTAAAATACCCAGTGCAACCATAACTTCAAGTAATGTAAACCCGCGCTGCTTCACTTACTTTTTGCCTTTATTTAAATACGTTGATAACTCATATGCTGAATGCTCATATTTTTCATCCGTAAAAACATTTATGGTTAGTTTTACAAAGCTTTTGTCAGCTGTGGCTGTAACTTCTTGCTGCCAAAACCATTCAACACCGCCCATTACTTCGCTGCCTTTAAGGTTATTTTTACCTTGCCATTGTTCGCCTTTAGTACGCTGTTCAATAATAACGTTTTCGGCGACCCAAGATGCATAGGTTTGCTCTTCAATAGTCGTTAAGTGGTGAATATGCTCGCTTGTTGCTTGCATTGCAGCTATACCCGCCATGGCACAAATACTTAATGCCACTAACACCTCTAATAAGGTAAACCCTTTAGTGCGCTTCATTATTCTGGCTCTCGGCGAAAGTTTACTGGTGCAGTAAATTCACCTTCAATGTAATACACAGGTTCGCTTTGCTCTTTTAACTCTAATACAAGTTGAAACGCGCTTACCTCACCTGATGACAAAATAAGTACTTGTGGTATTTTTAACTTTTTAAGCTCAAGTAAACTGTCTTCATCGCCGCCACTCATAAGCTCGCGCCAGTTAGATTGCTCTAAGAGGTTATCTTGCGCCCACGCTAAATCTTCTAAGTTAAGAGTGAGCTTTAATCTTTCGTCTAATTCTATTGGTTTAAAAAGATCTTCACGGTCAAAAGTAATCCACTTTTCACCATCGAAAACTAAATACTCTAATGTATTTTCTTCTACTAATAAGCCCAATTCAACTTGGTTTAAAATAGCAAATTCCGATGCCATATTAATGGTGGTATGCAGCCTTAGTGCTTGAGTATCTAACTCCTCCTCAGCACCGCCTTCTAAGCTATATACAACCATTTTGGTGGCAAAAGCGATGATCACTAATACCACTAAAATTTCTATTAAACTAAAGCCTCTGCTTTTTGCATGGCGCTGCTTAAGGCTTGCTTTCATAGCAAGCCTCTAGCATTAACATGTTCATACAGAACGGTGTACTTAGGCATTATTGTTTTTCTTCGTCCCAGTTACCGATATCGTCATCAGTACCTGCTTCACCGTCTGGGCCCATAGAAAAAATATCAAACTTGCCAATTTCACCTGGGCTAATTAACTGATAAGTATTACCCCAAGGATCTTCTGGTAATTCATTAATAAAGCCACCATCAGGGAAACGTTTTGGAACCGGTTCAATGCTTGTTTGGGTAACTAGCGCTTCAAGACCTTGCTCTGTGCTTGGGTAGCTCTTATTTTTAAGCTTGTATAAGCTCATTGCATCCTCTAATTGCTGGATATCTAGATGTGCTTTATCAATAGCAGCCTCTTCTTGCTGACCCATAATGTTAGGTGCAACAATTGACATAATCATCCCGATGATAACCAGTACCACCATCACTTCTAGTAAAGAAAAACCTGATTGTTTATTCACGTAATTACCTCATTATTCTAAAAACATTTAAGTAAAAATGGTTTAGGTAAAACCATTAATATATTTAAAAATTTATTCTAACTTAAAGTCCAACAGCTTTATTCATCGCCATTATTGGCTGCAATATTGCCATTACTATAAATAATACAATAACCGCCATTGAGGCGATCATCGCAGGCTCTAGTAGTTTAAGCGATACATTAACCATGCTCTCAAATTCGCGATCTTGGTTATTTGCAGCACGCTCTAACATTTGCTCTAGTTCACCTGATTTTTCACCACTTGCTATCATATGCAGCATCATTGGTGGAAACAACTTAGTTTGCTGAAGTGCAGCTCTTAAGCTTGCACCCTCACTCACTCTGTCGGATGCATCTGCAACCGCTTTTTTAATTTTTTCGTTAATTAATACGCCGCCCGAGATACGCATTCCTTCAAGTAATGGTACTGAGCTTGACGATAAAATACTTAAAGTACGCGCAAAACGTGCGGTATTAATACCACGAGCCACTTTACCTATACCTGGCATATGTAGCACTCGGTCATCCCACCAAAAACGTATTTTAGGCTGCTTAAGTGCATGCTTAATACCAATGGCTATAGCTGTAATAGCTATTAAACTAATAAACCAATAATTTTGCACAAAATGGCTGCCTGCCATAACCCATTCGGTTGTCCAAGGAAGTACTTGTTTCGTTTTTTCAAACGTTTTTAATATTTTTGGTACTACGGTGCCCAGTAATACCGACACAATACCAATTGCAAATACCACTAATATAATAGGGTAAACCATAGCCTGAGTTATTTGGCTACGCATATGTTGGCGCTGCTCGGTATAGTCGGCTAAACGATTAAGTACTTGGTCAAGGTGACCCGACTTTTCGCCTGCGGCTACCATTGCACGATATAAATCGTCAAAAACATGAGGAAACTCACTAAGACCATCGGCAAGGGTGTAACCTTCAACTACTTTTGAGCGTACCGACATAAGCATCCGCTTTAAACGCGGCTTTTCGCATTGCTCAGCAACCGCCATAACAGCGCCTTCAACAGGAAGTGCCGATTGAATAAGTGTTGCTAATTGCCTTGTAATTAATGCTAGGTCTGAGGTTGAAATTGTCGGCTTAAAAAAGCCACCGAGTAAAGGGGCTTTTTCGCCTTTGACCTGTTTATCACTTTGCGCCGCAGGAACAACTTCAAGCGGCGTTAGTTTTTGATCACGTAAAGTTTGGCGGATTTGTTTAGCTGTATCGGCTTCTAAAATGCCTTTTTTTTCTTTACCTCGGCCATCTAAGGCACGATATTCAAACGCCGCCATAGTTAACCTTCCTCACGGGTAACACGCAATACTTCTTCAAGTGTTGTTTTGCCTGCCAGTACACGGCTACACCCATCTTGACGAATACTTGGGCTGCGCTTACGAATGTATTTTTCTACGCTTTGCTCGCCTTTACCGTTGTGAATCATTTCGCGTATGGTTTCATCAACTACAAGTAACTCGTGAATACCGGTACGACCACGGTAACCATTAAAGTTACACTCTTCACACCCCACCGCTCGATAGATTGTCGGTTGGCTTTCAAAAGGAACCCCTAACAGCTGGCATTCATGCTCATCAGCCGTGTGACCCTCTTTACAGGTATTACATAACGTACGTACTAAGCGTTGCGACAATACACCGAGTAACGACGATGAAAGTAAGAAGGGTTCAA
The DNA here is from genome assembly GCF_014077565.1 of Pseudoalteromonas sp. 5Ae-yellow. Classification (NCBI taxonomy): domain Bacteria; kingdom Pseudomonadati; phylum Pseudomonadota; class Gammaproteobacteria; order Alteromonadales; family Pseudoalteromonadaceae; genus Pseudoalteromonas; species Pseudoalteromonas sp. 5Ae-yellow. The sequence continues at coordinate 9,453 of NZ_JACGWD010000064.1, read as the reverse complement.
CACCCATATCTTCCATACGTGTAATTGCACCCGATGCGGTATTTGTATGCAAAGTAGACATAACAAGGTGACCGGTAAGTGACGCTTGAACACCAATTTGCGCAGTTTCAAGGTCGCGTATTTCACCCACCATTACTACATCAGGATCTTGACGTAATATTGCACGTAAACCACGTGCAAATGTCATATCAACTTTTGCATTAACTTGTGTTTGCCCAATGCCTGGAATTTCGTACTCTATTGGATCTTCAACGGTAAGAATATTACGATCGCGTGAGTTAATTTGGCTCATACCAGCGTATAAAGTGGTACTTTTACCAGAGCCCGTAGGCCCTGTTACCAAAATAATGCCGTGGGGTTTACTAATTAAATCTGAAAACAATGCGCGATTTTCTGCGGTCATACCTAAATCTTCAAGGTTTAAGCGCGCGTTGTTTTTGTCAAGTAAACGCAGTACTACACGCTCACCAAAGCTCGATGGCATTGTAGATACACGCACATCAACTGCACGCCCTGCAATACGTAAGCTAATACGACCATCTTGTGGAATACGTTTTTCAGCTATATCAAGCTTAGCCATTACTTTAATACGAGATACAAGTAACGATGCAAGTTTACGATTAGGCTTAAGTACTTCTTTAAGCACGCCATCTACCCTAAAGCGAATAACAAGCTCTTGCTCGAAGGTTTCGATATGAATATCAGAAGCCCCTTCTTTAATCGCTTCACTTAGCATGGCATTAATAAGCTTGATGATTGGCGCATCATCGTCACCAGCAAGTAAATCTTCAGTTTGCGGGAGCTCATCAGCAAGTGAGAATAAATCAACCTCGTTGCCAATATCTTCCATCATTTGTTGCGTTTCAGAGCTATCACGTTGGTATGACGCTTCAAGCAATAGCTCAAATTTATCATCATCCAATTGCTCAAGTGTAAAACCATGGCCTGCGATACGGCGTACTTCTAATAGTACTTCAACATCTAGCTCACCACGGTAGTAAACTATACGATGATCTTTGTTTTTACCAAGCAACACACCTGCGCGTCTTGCATAGGAAAATGGCAAACGCTTTGCTGGTAACTCAACTAACACATCACTCGTTAATAGCTCATCCTGATTATGCGTTTGAGGATGAACCACATCTTGGTTTATCTCTTGAATCGCATTAGTCATCTTTACGCTCTTGTGCATTTTGTTTACGTAGAGACTCTTCATACGTAGGTGGAAGTACTAGTTCGTCATTCCACTCAGGTAAAATAGGCGTATCTGTCATTGGCATTAACTCAATACCATCTTCTTTTTGTTTAAACTGCTCACCACGAATAAAGTTATATTTATTAAAGCTTAACTTATTCATGCTTACACCATCACGAATAATGGTTGGGCGAATAAATACAATAAGATTACGCTTACGGCGCGTTGTATTTGTTGATCTAAACAGGTGACCTAAAATAGGGATATCGCCTAATAACGGTACCTTAGAAACACTTTCTTGTACGTCTTCGTCAATTAAACCGCCAAGTACAACCATACCGCCATCATCGGCCATAACCGTTGTTTTAATTGCACGTTTATTAACTGAAATATCAACAGCAGTTGCACCACTTACACTCGATACTTCTTGCTCAATAGTAAGTTGTACTGCAGAGCCATCGTTAATCTGTGGCGTAACTATCAGTTTAATACCGACTTCTTGACGCTCAACCGTTTGAAATGGGTTAGCATTATTACTGCCCGTTTGTGAGCCTGTAATAATAGGCACTTCTTGACCGACTAAAATAGAAGCTTCTTCGTTATCCATTGTAGTAATAGAAGGGGTAGCCAATATATTTGAATTTGTATCAGTGGCAACAGCCTGAATAATTGCGCCCCAATCATTTTTAACAACGCCCAGCGCTAAACCATTAATGCCACTAAGTAAGGAGGCTAATGGACCATAATCACCTTCTGTTGTTTCCGTATATGGCGTTACAGTACCAGATTCTGTTCCTATTATATTTTTAGTAACAGTTACATCTTGTGCTTGCTCTGCAGCAACAGCTAACGAGCCCACGGGAACCGTAGTGCCGTTGTTAAACTGCAGCATACCGCCTTGCTCAGAAATCCATTGCAGCCCTAAGTTAACCCCGTCGCCTTCCATTACTTCAATAATAATGGCTTCAACTAATACTTGGGCACGGCGAATATCAAGGCGTTCAATTACAGATTCAAGTGATCGCATTGTGTCTGGCTGTGCGGTAATAATTAATGAGTTTGAGTCAGGGTGAGACTCTATACTGCTTTCATTATTGCTTCTGCTACGAGTTTTAGTAGTACCGCCTTGTGCATCTTCAACAAGGGACTTACTAACACCCTGCAATACTTTGACCAAATCTTCAGCTTTAGCATAATTTAAGTAAAACACCTTGGTGTTACCTTGGCTTTCTAGCTCACCATCTAAGCGCTTAATGAGCTCAATAGCACGTGTACGTGCTTGGCCTTCACCACTTACAATAACGCTATTAGTTCGGCCATCAGCCACAACTTTTGGAATTAAGAATTCAGGTACACTGCCTTTACCGCTGTCTTTATAAATATTATCTACCACAGAGACAACATCATCTGCCGTCGCATATTTAAGCTTAACGATGTCTACACGCTTGTCACCCGCCTGATCAACAGAGCGAATAATCTCAACTAAGCGATTAACCGATGCTGCATGACCCGTTAGCATCATAACGTTAGCCGCATTAAAGTTGGCAACGTGGCCACCATCTTTTTGATCGCTAAATTGACGAACCAAAGGGCCAAGCTCTTGTACACTTACATTTTTAACACGTACAACACGTGTAATCATCATGTCGCCGCTAGCTTCACTACCTTCGTCAATAAGTGGTACATTTGATTTTTTGGCGTCTGAACTTTTTTCTATCTTAATTATGCCATTGTCCATTTCAACAGCTGAGTAGCCATAAACTTCCAATACATTTAAGAAGAACTGATAATAAAGTGCTTCGTCCATTAACTCATAGCTGCGAACATTTACTTTGCCGCGCACGTTAGGGTCAATAATCACTGTTTTATTAAGGTTTTTACCAACAATATTAATAAACTCGTTGATATCAGTTCCTTTAAAGTTAGCAGCATATTCAACAGCAGAAACAGACAAAGAAATACTTGCCGCCAAAAAAAGTGCTGCGTACTTAGCTAACCCTTTTTTAATTTTTTTGAGGTGTAGCACCTGAACCATTATATTAAAACTCCAAAGCTAAATTATTGCAGACTAAATTGCACATCGATTTGTTCACCATCACGTTCTATAGTGATATTGGCATCTGTACTATTACGCAGCTCGTTGATAGCTGACATAGCCTGTTTTAAATCTGTTAATTGATAGCCATTTATAGAAATAGCCAAATCGTTATTTTTTAATCCCATTTGTTTAAACAGTTCAGGCTCTTTACCTGGACTTAAACGATATCCGATTAGTTCGCCATCATTCATAGCTTGTGAAACACGTATATAGTCAAATAATTTGCCTGGCTCTTCGAGCAGTTCTTCACGTGTTTCTATAATTGCTTCTTTAACGTCTGGATCTGCAGTAGCATCTATTTGTAGTTCACTTGGCTCTACTTTTTGCGGACCCATTTCAGCATCATCACGGGCAGCGAGTACTGGCATAGATACCGTTTTATTAAAATCGAGCCCATCAAGCATCAATGTCTCAAAACGCCCATTAACATTCAAAATAACACGATCAGGTAATATTTGTGCTACTTCAGCACGCGTGCCTAATACTACTTCTTCAACAAGATAGCTTACTTGCTTACCTTGTGATTCAATAATTGCGATACCTGCTTTATCATCGTTATTAACCGCTACAATACCGGTTAAATTTATACTTAGGCGTGTTTCTGGCGCATTGTTTATAACCTGCGATTGTTTTGCAGTATTATTGTTGTTTGTTACAGTTTTTTTACCAAATAAAAATTGCTCAATAATATGCTGCGCTGAGTTATTACTCGCACCAGATGGCTGATTAGCATAATGAGTAGGAGTAAGTAGAGTTACTGGTGGTTTCGGCCATAAAAGCCAGACAAGCTTTGATAATAAAAATGCAAGATAAACAACAACTAACAGTGTCACTAATGCACTTAATTTAGCATGCGGTAACCGCGTTAAAAATTGTTTTAGTTGCTGGATTTGCTGTTCCATAAATAGTGTTCTTATTTTAATTTACTGCGTTAGCGCGTACCCATAGTACCCTTTCATTTTTCTTTCAACAAGCACACTAATATTAAACTTTGTAAACAGATTAAATTAACTTTACATAGTAGTACAAAAAGCAAACGGCTGTTGTAATACCTTCATCCTACGATGATTTCATGATAAATTTTAAGCTATAAAAACGTGGGGAAATGCCTTATGAGTAAAAAAAGTAACGCTAACACCAACTCAGACCATGCGGATGGGTTAAAAGTTCGATTAGATAAATGGTTGTGGGCTGCGCGATTTTATAAAACTCGTGCTATTGCACGTGAAATGGTACAAGGCGGCAAAGTACATTATAATGGCCAACGTACAAAAGCGAGTAAAATAGTAGAAGTTGGCGCAAACATAAAACTTGCACAAGGAGTAGATGAAAAGCTGATAACCATACTCTCAGTGCTTGAAAAACGCCAAAGCGCCCCCATTGCACAGACCATGTATCAAGAATCTGATGCCAGTATTGCTAAACGCGAAGAGAACAGCATCGCACGCAAAAATAACAGCTTTTTTGCCCCCCATCCGGATAAAAAACCGGATAAAAAGCAAAGACGCGAACTTTTAAAAATGAAATCAAGTTAGGTATAGCCGCTCATGCAACAAGATTTACTTCACCGTTATTTATTCAACGAACTAGATGTTCGTGGCGAACTCGTACAAATCGAGAGTGCTTATAATGAAATGATTGCCGACCATAATTACCCAGACCCTGTTAAAGCATTACTTGGTGAGTTACTCGTTGCAACCTGTTTACTTACTGCTACCTTAAAGTTTGAAGGGGAAATTGCTGTACAGCTTCAAGGTGATGGCCCAGTTAAATATGCTGTTATAAATGGTGATGACAAACAAAATATGCGTGGCATTGCACGCCTGCAAAGCGAAATTGCGGGCACAACTGTAAAAGAGCTTATTGGCCAAGGCTATATGGTAATCACTATTACCCCTGAAAAAGGTGAACGCTACCAGGGTATAGTGCCGCTAGAGCATGATACTCTTAGTGAATGTATTGAAAGTTACTTTGAGCAATCTGAGCAGCTAAAAACACGTCTTTGGTTTGCAACTGACACTACTGAAGGTAGCGCAAAAGCATGTGGTCTATTTTTACAAGTGCTTCCAGTTGATAAACAAAAATCAATTGAAGACTTTGCACACCTAGAAGCATTAAGTAACACGATTAAAAATGAAGAGTTGTTACACTTAGATGCGAACACTGTTCTTACACGTCTTTATCACGAAGATAATCCTCGCGTATTTGAACCTCAAGCTATTAAATTCAAATGTGGTTGTAGTCGTGATAAAACAATTACTGCACTTGTTAATATTGGACAAGAAGAACTACTCAAAGATGTAGCTGAGAAAGGGACTGTTAACATTAACTGTCATTACTGTTTAAAAGAGTATGTTTTTAACGAACAAGACATAAAAAGCATTTTCAACTAAATGTTCAGCTTCATTTATATATAGTAATTAAAGCCGCAAAATATGCGGTTTTATATTATAAAAAGATGATACCGGTGTCATGAATTTTGTTAACTTACTGACACCGGTATCATTGAAATTATTCATGTTTTTTAGCAAATATATGTGTTTTTAGAGGCTTTACGGGCTCGAATATCTCAAAACCTTCTGTTACTATAATTTCAGCTTAAGGGCACTGATAACCCCAGAGCTATCCCGTTCAAACTCTCACACATTATAGTTAGGTATAAACATGACTACAGGCGCTACACGTTTTGTCGATTTAACCGCAGCTGAACTTGTCGAGCATGCGATCCGCCGTGGCGAAGGTACTTTAGCCGCAAATGGTGCTTTTGTTGCAATTACAGGAAAACGAACTGGCCGTTCACCAAAAGATCGTTTTATTGTTCAAGAAGCGACAACTCAAGATGACATTCAATGGGGCAACGTTAACCGTCCATTTGATGCAGAAAAATTTGACGCATTATGGGCTCGCGTAGAAGCACATGTTCAAAGTAATGACCACTTCACCTCTCACCTAGAAGTCGGCGCTGACCCTGAGCATTATCTACCTGTAGTCGTAACTACAGAAACAGCGTGGCACCATATTTTTGCCAAAAACATGTTTATCGAACCACAAAACTATAACGCCTCAAACTTACCACAATGGCAAGTAATGAACGTTCCTTCGTTTGTATGCGAGCCGGAACGTGATGGCACAAATAGCGATGGCACCGTTATTATTAACTTTGCACAGCGTAAAGTATTACTAGCAGGTATGCGCTACGCCGGTGAAATGAAAAAATCGATGTTTTCTGTACAAAACTTCCTACTACCAGCAAAAGGTGTATTACCAATGCACTGTTCTGCTAACGTTGGTGAAGCAGGCGATACAGCATTATTCTTCGGTTTATCTGGTACGGGCAAAACAACTCTTTCAGCAGATCCTACTCGCTTTTTAATTGGTGATGACGAACACGGTTGGGCACCTGGAAGCGTGTTTAATATTGAAGGCGGTTGCTATGCTAAATGTATCGACCTGTCACAAAAGAATGAACCTGTAATTTGGAATGCAATTCGCTTTGGTACTATTTTAGAGAATGTAGTGCTAGATGAAAAAGGCGTTCCAGATTTTAACGATACTAGCCTTACTCAAAATAGCCGTGCAGCATATCCACTTGAGCATGTTGAAAAACGTAAAGTTGAAAACCGCGCAGGCGAACCAAAAGCTGTTGTATTTTTAACTTGTGATGTAAGCGGTGTATTACCACCGGTATCTGTTCTTAGCGAAGAAGCTGCTGCTTTTCACTTTTTAAGTGGATACACAGCTAAAGTTGGCTCAACTGAGATTGGCTCTACTAGCGATATTGAATCAACGTTTTCAACCTGCTTTGGTGCGCCATTCTTCCCACGTCCTGCAGGTGTTTACGCTGAGCTTCTTATGAAGCGCGTACGCGAGTTTGGCGCTAAAGTATACCTTGTGAATACAGGTTGGACTGGCGGCCCTTACGGCACAGGTAAGCGCTTTGATATTCCGACTACTCGCGCAGTAGTTGATGCAATCGTATCTGGTAAATTAGCCGGTGTTGAAACTCAGCACATTGATGTTTTAAACCTAGATGTACCGGTAGCAGTTCCAGGTGTAGATACTAACTTACTTAATCCTATAAATACGTGGGAAGATAAAGCTAAGTACAATGAATATGCAGCAAAACTTGCCGCTGACTTCACTGAAAACTTTGCTAAGTATGACGTATCAGACGATATAAAAAATGCAGGGCCAAAAGCTTAAATAAGCTTCAAGCTTGTATTTTGACGCCAGCCAAGGGCTGGCGTTTTACTTTCTAAATACCTAATTGAATAAGTGCGACAAAATGCCGCACAACTCATATCAAAAACCATATAATATACCGCGTAATTAATCATTCCTTAATGCCCAATAAACCTGCATTACTCATTACGGCTATTTAATTAATGACACTAAAGCTTTCATGGCGAAAAACATTCAGGCGGTTACATTTATACTTAGGCCTATCAGTAGGTGTTTTACTTACTATTATCACTCTTTCTGGCTCTATATTAGTTTACTATCCGCAAATAGACTTACTGCTAAATCCAGCAAATGACGCTACTACAAACATAAAAACGCCTAATTGGGATCAAGCATATAATACGCTAAGAGCCAATTTCCCTTCAAAGCAAGGGCCATGGCGATTAGAAAACACAGGTATAAATTCAGTAATTCCCGCGCGATACTACAATCCAATAGAAACAAAAGAGCAAGGCTTTGCCCCCTTAATGGTATGGCTATCTAGCAGTAGTGATAAAGTAATACGTAAAAACTATTGGGGAAAATACTTAGTAACTTGGATGTACAACTTACATTTTTCATTACTAACAGGAGCAACGGGCACTCTCGTCGTTGGCTATATAGGCATAGCCTCAATAGTTCTTCTTATCTCTGGGTTCTTTGCTTGGTTTCCAAAGCCTGGGCAGTGGGTAAAGGCACTAAAATTTAAATCTCGTAGCTCTAAAATAGGTTTGCTATACGACTGGCATAAACTAATTGGTTTAACCTTCTGCATACCGCTACTAGCTTTAACTGTTACAGGTGTTATGCTCGCTATTCCAAAACAAACAGATCCTATATTAACCGCTCTAGTTAGCGATATAAACTCCCCACCAAAAACACAAATTCAACCGAGCAAACAAACCGATATTTCTTTATCACAAGCGGTATTAATAGCTGAAAAAGCATTACCGAATGCGCGTTTAGCTTGGATTGAAACACCATCAAACTTAAATGCTATTTACAGATTAAGATTTCAAACTGTAAACGATCCTTCGTATCGCTTTCCACATAGCTATATAGAGGTTAATGCACTTACAGGAAAGTTAGAGAGCGTGTTTAATATAGATAAGCAAAGTACGGCTAGTAAAATAAAAAACTGGATACACCCTCTACATGACGGCAGCATTGGCGGTAACATTTTAAAAGTCATTTGGGTGTTAAGTGGCTTCGGATCTGCTGCATTGTTCATTATCGGCGTATATAGGTGGTTAGTTAGAACCAAGAGAATACAAAATAAACTTTAGTTGAAGGAGTACATGAATTGCTTTTCAGTAAGTCTTGTCGATAGTTTTTAATATAAAGTATATGGCCTTCGTTAATCTTAGGATTAAAAATTAATAACGCTCAGTACATATGAAATTAAAGCAGCCCCTAAACGCCTATCTGGCTATAAAACAATTAATGAAGGGTAGTTAATACTGCAAGTTTAGATAGGCACTCCATGAACACTATTATTTAAAAACCTCATGCCCATTAGATTTAAGTTCTATGCGTGAACCTCTATATCAACCTCTGCATAACTACTTTTATTCTCTTCAGTAACCTACCCAAAGCGTATATAAAGGCTTAAAGGTCATGTTCAATACTTATCACAAGACCAGATAATTAACGCTTTTATATTAGGTCAGATGTTAAACCAATTGGTATTATTTACCCATAGTACAAATGCTACCACTCATTGTCGAGCGAAGGTTTTTAATGCTTTTGACGTCGGGAGTCGCTACGATCGCCCGACCTACGTGATGGGTGTTGATGTGAGTGTGTGTTAATTGCGCGTATTTTACTTTTCTGCAGACGTAAAAAAGCCCGACTATTTCTAGTCGGGCTCTCTACAATTTGAAGCCTGGTAATGTCCTACTTTCACATAGCAAATGCTACACTATCATCGGCGCTGTTT
>NZ_JACGWD010000144.1:0-1426 GCF_014077565.1 Pseudoalteromonas sp. 5Ae-yellow | reverse complement strand
TAATGTCAGTCAGTTAACACTGACTGGCTTTTTTTTATAGGGATATTTAGATGGTTTCTTTTTCACACATCGTGGAAAGCTGCGCTCATGATGCCTTGTTGGTAACTGAAATAGCGTCAGCGTTTCTAATAAATGCTCATAGCGTTTTGGTAAATTTCCCGGACTTGTCAGTGGGATAGTTAACAGAAATACATTGATATGTCTTGAACAATGAGAAAAACTCAGTTGATTTGGCCATACTTCCAGTAACTCTGCTGCCTCACGCATGGCTATTCTTATAATATTGTAGGCAATTAGTAACCCCCACAATTCTTGCCTTATCATATCCGGCCTTTTTGAGCGTAGGATATAGTTTGAGTGCAACATTGTTTGTTTTATTTCTCGATATCCTATTTCTATTTCCCAGCGATGCATGTACAAATCAGCGATTTCTTTTGATGGGTAACGCATTACATCAAGCATTGATGTAAGAATCTGATACTGCTTATTATTATGCGTGTAAGTAAGCAGCCGAGCTTCTATAAACTCTGGCAAGTCAGTAAACTTTTTTCGCGCTTGTGGCGATGTTTTAAGACGCACTAACTGGTCATTTTTACTCATTTTCTTTATGGTATCAACGGTTAAGCCTTTTCTGACAGGTATCATCCAGTGCCTTTCAGTCCCTGCTTGGTGCCAACGATGCAAAAGCCCTAATGAATAATAACCGCGATCAAATAAGGTTAATGAGTTATCCGGTGTACCTTCAATGAGCTCTTCAGCGAGTGTCATTTCTCCTTGATGTTGCCCGTTAAAAGTACAATTAATGAGTTGATGGCTCGTTAGCTCCATGTGGCATACCATCCGAATTTGCGGATAGGTATTTTCACCATACTGGGTTGAGCCACACCCAAATACGTCTTTATTCTCTGGCGTATCATGTGTACGAAAAACAACGCCATCAACTGCTAATAGATTTAAGCCACAAAATGTATCGAAGTGGGCATGATTATAATGCCGTGACGCCATCATCTTGAAGACCTGCTCGACAGCATCTTCACCTAAGCGTTGTCTCGCTTGAACCATGGCACTAGGGGCAACTAGTTTCCCTTTACCTGGTAAGGCGATGTCCATTTTAGAGGCTATATCCCAAACAGATTCATGACGAAATAAACTCATACCAATCACAGACCAAACGACAGCATCGAGTGGTAGGCGACGTTTACGAACGGTGGCGACACCCGATTTTTCAAAAGCTTGGTTAAGTAATTCGGGATCTAAGATGCCAGATAAGTTATCAAGCGTTGTAAATTCATCAGCAGATGAGAAGGTGGTTGAAAGAGCTGTTTGAATATCCATAAAAAAACCGTAATTAGCGAAACTAATTACGGATTATTCACGATCATTTAGATCGGTCAACCGATCAATTAACCTTAACTGATCGGCATTA
>NZ_JACGWD010000072.1:0-22474 GCF_014077565.1 Pseudoalteromonas sp. 5Ae-yellow | reverse complement strand
TTCTGCTTGCTGAGAAGCTATTTATCGACTTGCAGAAAACAATATGTATCTGCAAGCCTAGCCCTTGAGTTATTATTCAAAAATCAGCTGCCTGATGTATTCATTTCAGATGAGGCTGAATAGTTACTAATTTTTTAGATCTATTACTGCCTCTAAAAGCGCAGCGCCTCATAATCTCTTTGTGAATAAATTACTTTACGGGCTTTGCCCGTCACGCAAGCAAGCTTCGCGTCTACATCGACATACTCAACGTAAACGTTACTTTTTATGTAGTGCTTCAATGCGTGCTAGTAAGCTTGAGGTGTCGTATCTGCCACCGCCGAGTGCTTGTACATCGGCGTAATATTGATCGACCGTTGCGGTCATTGGCAATGTTGCGCCATTGTTTTTAGCTTCATCGAGTGCAATGCCTAAATCTTTACGCATCCAATCTACGGCAAAACCAAACTCATATTCACCCGCCCACATTGTTTTGTAGCGGTTTTCCATTTGCCACGAACCGGCTGCACCTTTAGAAATGGTCTCTATAACTTTTTCACCATCAAGCCCAGCTTGCTTGGCGAAATGTAAGCCTTCGGCTAAACCTTGCACTACACCAGCAATACATATTTGATTAACCATTTTACAAAGTTGTCCCGAGCCAACGCCGCCTAGTAATTGGCTAAAACGACTAAACGCCGCCATAACTGGCTGCACTTTAGCAAATACGGCTTCGCTGCCACCCGCCATAACCGTTAATACGCCGTTTTCGGCGCCAGCTTGTCCGCCCGATACAGGCGCATCTATAAAATCGATATTTTGCAGAGCCGCTTTTGCAGCCACTTCACGTGCTACTTCAGCTGAGGTTGTGGTGTGATCAACCAAAACAGTGTGCGGTAACATGCCCGCTAACACGCCGTCGTCGCCATACACTACTGAGCGTAAATCGTCATCATTCCCAACACACATAAATACAATGTCGGCATTGCTGGCAGCTTCGCGCGGGGTTGATGCAAAGCTTCCTGAATGTTCTGCAGTCCACGCTTTTGCTTTAGCTTGAGTGCGGTTATAAACGCATACGCTGTGCCCTGCTTTTGCTAAATGCCCCGCCATTGGGTAACCCATTACGCCTAAACCTATAAATGCGACTTTCATTGACATAAAAATGACCTATTAAACTGATAACTTAGAAACTAGACCACGATTATGTCAATCGGTCGATAAAAAAGCGAATGAAAGTCTTTATAAAATTTCCTTAGCGGGAAAGGTAAGTAGGTAACCTATGGACAGTATTTATCAATTTAATGCACCACTTTACAACAGCGAAAATTTTTCTCTTAGCCAGTTACAGGGCAAAACCGTCCTTATTGTTAATACAGCGAGTAAGTGTAATTTTTCGGTGCAATTAAACGCACTCGAAAAGCTCTATCAGCAATACAAAGGCAATGGTTTTACAGTGCTTGCGTTTCCGTGTAACCAGTTTGGCCAAAATGAGCCGCTTGATAATTTAGCCATAAAAGACTTTTACCAAGATCAATTTAATATCTCGTTTGAGGTATTTGGCAAGGTAATGGTAAATGGGCCAGAAACACACCCGTTGTTTAATTATTTAAAATCGCATACGCGGGGTATTTCGCAAAATCGTGCTATTAAGTGGAATTTCACTAAGTTTTTAATTAATTCACAAGGGCAACTTGTTGCGCGTTATGCACCGCGAACTAAGCCCGAAACACTTATACAAGTAATAGAAAGCAACTTACTGCAAGCCGCAAAGTTAAACGCAGCTAAAGGTGGTAAAAAAGTATCGTCAAAAATACCTTTATTTACCCCAAGCAAGGCTCCGCTTAAGGCTTAATTTAAATCAATAAAATACGTTTTACTTGGGCGCTTACTTGTAAAGTAGTTTAATGTATTAAAGGTTAACTACCCTACAAATACTTAAGCGTCGAGGCTATTACCATGAACATTGCTTTTTTTAGTACTCAAAAGTACGAACTGCCTTTTTTTGAACAAAGTACACGCGATTACAGTGATATAAAAATAACGTATTTTGAGCAAGCCCTGAGCGAACCAACGGCTATTTTAGCAAGCGGGTTTGATGCCATATGCGTATTTGTAAACGACACCGTAAACGCCACTGTTATTGAACAACTAGCAAGCCAAGGCATAAATACTATTTTGCTACGTTGTGCAGGGTTTAATAATGTTGATTTACCTGCAGCAAAAGCACATAAAATTAAAGTATTACGCGTACCGGCTTACAGCCCAGAAGCGGTAGCTGAGCATTGTATAGCGCTTATGCTAACACTTAGCCGCAAAACGCATAAAGCGTATAACCGTGTACGCGAAGACAATTTTGATTTAAACGGATTACTAGGTTTTAACTTGCACAACAAAACCGTGGGTATTGTAGGTTGCGGTAAAATTGGCCTTGCGCTGTGCAGCATTTTAAATGGCTTTGGCGCTAAAGTCTTAGTGTGCGACCCATACGCGCAACCTGGCAATTATACAATTACCGATATAGACTCCTTACTTAGCCAAAGCGATGTGATTTCTTTACATTGCCCACTGAACGAGCAAACTCATCATTTAATAAATGATGAGGCATTTAGTAAAATGAAAACCGGCGTTATGCTCATTAACACTTCTCGCGGTGCATTGCTTGATAGTAACGCGTGTATTAGCGCGCTTAAAACTAAAAAGCTAGGTTACCTGGGACTCGACGTTTACGAGCAAGAATCGGAGCTTTTTTTTAAAAACCACAGCGACGAAATAAACCAAGACGATATATTCTCGCGCTTAGTGAGCTTTAAAAACGTATTAGTAACGGGGCATCAGGGATTTTTTACGCAAGAAGCACTTACCGAAATAGCAAACACAACCGTATTTAACGCGCTTGAAGTAAGTGAAGGTAGGCCTCTAACTAATGAGGTTTTATAAAGACCTAAGCTATACCTAAATTACAGGCACAAAAAAAGCGAAGTGCGTTTTAAACTCACTTCGCTTTATTAATTTATTTTAGGGCTTAGATAAAATTAACCAAACGCAACGTTTGCAAATACTAAGGTCATTAATATTGGGCAAACAAACCGAATATACTGAGCAAACCAGTAATGTACACCGGTTGTTGCTTGGTGTAATTTATTACCACGCTGCCACATCCACCCTACTGTAATAAAGTAAAACAAGCCCATAAGCGGCAATTGGTATTGAGTAAATAGCATAATAACTAAGCCAAATAACCAATCAAAATTTAATATAATCGCGCTCGCACACACAAGTACAACGGCGCTTACTGCCCATGTTGCTTTGCTGCGGCTAACGTTGTGATTTTCGACTAAAAACGCCACCGGAATCTCAGTTGTCGATATAGTTGACGTAACCGATGCGATAGACATTAATACAAAAAACAGTAAACCCACTAATAAACCAATTTCGCCCATGGTGCTAAATAGCGCAGGTAAAATAGCAAAAATAAGTTGCCCTTCACCAATCAGTTTACCGCCACTAAATACCTCTACACCGTTATGCTGCGCCACATAAATAGCAGGAATAATAAGTAACCCCGCTAAAAAAGCAACGCTGGTATCGAGTAAGGCAACACCGGCTGTGAGCTTTGGTAAATTAGCATCTGGCTGTAAATACGATCCGTAAATCATCATACAACCCACACCTAACGAGAGCGAAAAGAACGCTTGCCCCATTGCGGCAATAATCAAATTAGGGTCGAGTATTTGGCTAAAATCAGGAATTAAATACGCGGCAAAGCCTTCACTTGCGCCATCGAGTGTTGCAATGTAGGCAATTAAACCAACAAGCAATACGAGTAGCAGTGGCATTAAACGGCGCGACCAGGTTTCGATTCCCGATTTAACACCTTTTAAAATAATACTGGCAGTTAAAATAAGCATAAGCGGCGTAAATACAAAATTACGAAGCACTGAGTCGCTATGTAAAAATTCGCTTGCGCCTGTGAAACCTAAAAAGGTTGTTATGGGTTCAATAGCGTAGGAGAGCATCCACCCTGCTACTATTGAGTAAAAACTTAGCATAACAACTGCGCCCGCAAGTCCTATATAACCTGCTGCCGCACCCACTTTACGGTTAGTGCTTTGCCATGCATCGCCCAATGCTTTTACCGGGTTAGCTTGTGCTTTGTGACCTAAATAAAGTTCTGTATACAATGCAGGGAGCGCAAGTAAAAATATAACAATAAAATAAACCAGTAAAAAAGCGCCGCCGCCATGGTTGGCCGCTTGCGTAGGAAAACCCCAAATATTACCTAAACCCACTGCTGCGCCAGCAGCGGCTAAAACAAAACCAAGTCGGCTTTGAAACCCATCACGCACTTGTGCCATACATCTACAAATCTGTTATTATTTTGATTATTGTGAATTAAACCATATTTCATGCCAGCTGAGTAATAAAATTGTACCCAGCCTTTATTAGGGGCGTTAACCGCTCACAATATCAGCGACTTCTTTTGCTTTAGGGCTTTTATGACTGAACACTATTTTAAAAACGCCTTGAGTATTACTTCAACTCAATTAGTAAACTTGTCTTTAGCTAGTAACAGTATTTTATTATTTAATGCTAAAACACTTGAGCTTAGTGACTTTAATTTGCCCGATTGCTTAAGCCCGGTTGAGTTAGCCATTATAAACCGCCGCAAAAGCCCGCAAGCTAAGCAAGAGTATTTAGCTACGCGGTTATTGTTAAAGCACCTTATTAAAATAACGCAGCCGCAACATGCGCACGTAGCCCTTAATAAAATGAGTACAGAATTTGACGAGGCAAGCTCAAAGCTGCAAGTACATGTAAGTGATGATGTTATTAATACCTGTATTTCGCACTCGCATGGTTTGGTTGGGGTCGCGCTAAATTTTGATAAAAGTGAGTTTGGTTTTGATATTGAAAAAGTAAGCCTAAAGCGCCCGTTTGAAAAGCTCGCTAAGCATTTTTATCATAATGGTGAAATTTCACTTATTACCGAGCCAACTAATACCCAAGCCCAAGCAGATACGTTTTTTAGAATTTGGACATTAAAAGAGTCACTTGCTAAAGCCACCAGCCGCCCTATTGCAAAACTACTTAGCCCCAATGTGTTTGACGAATTACATAGTGCAAAGCTAAGTGCTAGCAGTAATCGCGTTACTGTAGCTGATAGCAGTGACAGCAATGTTTGTTTTGATGTGAGTGTGGTGCATAAAAAAAGCATCGACTGGCGATGCTTTTTATTAAATGACTTTATTAATTAATTTTGTTAAGTAACTTTACTAGTTAATTTTACTAGGTGATTTTCCTGAATAGCCGCTTCTTAATAGTAAAATTATTTACGCAGCAAAATCGTTTTCTAATAAACGGCTATGAATAGACTGTACTACGTTATCTGACTCAGTTTGCTCTACTAAAAAGCACAGGTTGTGCTTACTAGCACCGTGGCAAATTAATCGAATGTTAAAGTCTTTTAGTACACTCATTAAGTTCATTTCGTGTTGGCGTAATTGAATCTCAGAGCCAATAAGTGCTACCAGTGTTAAATTGTTTTCTACCGACACATGGCAAAACTCTGCAAGCTTATCTAGGCATTCTTGGTCAAGCTCTGGACGCGAGGCGTTTTGCGCGTTATCAAGCGTTATAGCTACGCTAATTTCAGATGTGGTTACCAAATCTACCGATATATTGTATTCACTTAATAGTGTAAATACGCGTGCTAAAAAGCCACTAGCTAGTAGCATTTCTGGGCTTTTAAGCGTAAGCAATATTTGGTTTTTACGTTGCGTTACTGCGCGTATGCCTGGTTGCTGCGATTTTTCGCGCTCAATCCATGTACCGCCACGCTCTGGCTCGCGGCTAGAACCTACAAACACGTTAATGTGGCTGCGGCTTGCTGGTAAAATAGTCGCTGGGTGCAATACTTTTGCGCCAAAGGTTGCCATTTCGGCGGCTTCGTCAAAGCTTAAACGTGCAATAGGCGTCGCTTTTGCGCACAAACGCGGGTCGGTGCTAAAAATGCCCACTACGTCGGTCCAAATATGCACGCTTTTAGCGTTAATTGCTTCAGCTAAAAGTGCAGCGCTGTAGTCAGAACCACCACGTCCAAGCGTTGTTGTTTGGCCGTATTCGTCACTGCCAATAAAGCCCTGAGTAACAATTACTTGCTTATCTAATAACGGGATTAAAAATTCTTTAGCGGCTTGCGCTGTGGCTGCAACATTAGGCGTTGCTTTACCAAATTGGCTGTCGGTTTTAAGCACCTTGCGCACATCAAAGCGATCGGCATTTAAACCTTGTAAACGCAGCACCTGAGCAAACAAATACGACGATAAACGCTCACCAAAGCTAAGTAGCTCGTCGTGTTGCTGATCGGTTGTTAGTGGCTCTTGAGCCAATGTTTGAAATGCTTTTAGGGTTTCGTTAAAGCCAACCGCTAAATCGGCATCAAGCGATAACTCATCTAAAATAGTTTGTTGAATAGCAAGCACGCCGTTTATGTGTTCTTGGCGCTCACTTGGGGTAATACTTGATTTACACAGTGCAACTAAATGGTTAGTTACGCCGGCACTGGCGCTCACGGCAACAATACGTACGCTTTTATCTGCAACAATAATTTCGCTACAGCGACTCATCGCTTCAAAATTTGCAACACTGGTTCCGCCAAATTTGGCAACGATGTAATCTGATTTTGCGCTTAACTCTGTTTGTGGCACTGTTTGTGGCACTGATTGGGTAGTCATTTAGTCTCCTTTCGCGGTATCCAAACCGCAATAAAACAAGAAGAACTTGGCAAAGGAATGCTTGAAGATAAGTCCACTGCCAGAAGCTCTCCACCTATATTGGTGACAGTTTTGAGGATTCAGCCCCATAAACCGAAAAACAATGACGACGTACCATTATTTTCCTCGGCGAGTACTTCCCTCCTTAATGATCATCGGCTTTCGTCGCCTAACATTAAGTACCTAAGTATCGCACCTCTTCTGAATGCTTTATTAACCAGTGGCTAATAAAACAAAACCCCACTAAGTAGCGGGGCTTTGAAAGTTATCGTTTAGACGTCTAGCTGTCAAGCATTTAATAATTTATGAGTTAAATAAAACTGCCCATGTAATACGAGCCCGCATATCCAACCGTGTAACAAATTAATAAATGCAGCGATAACCGCAAGTAGCTCATAAAGGTAAGCGCTTTAACTTTACTCATGGCAATAATGCCCGCAGCCGAACCAATAATAAGCATTGAACCGCCCACACCCGTTGCATACGTAAACGACAACCAATGTTGTTGGCTCATTACTATATCGGCTTTTAATAATGCAGCGGTAAGCGGTACGTTATCGACCCCAGCTGATAATATGCCCATTAAGTAGTTTGCGTATTCTGGTGCCATTACCGTGTATAGGTCGGTAAATTTACTCAACATACCAATTTCTTTAAGTGCGCCAACAAGTAAAAGTACACCTACAAAAAACAATAATGTGTCGTATTCTATATCGCGAACAAAATCGATTATGTCTTTGTTTATGTCTTTTTTGCGCATTAAAAATTGCGCCACTAAAAACATCACTGATAAGCCAAACAAAAAGGTTAATAGAGGCGGTACACTGTAAATTACACTCAACGTAAGTGTGCTCACTACGGTAGATAAAAATATAACAGCAATGGTTATGTCGGTTTTTTCAATGCGGGTTTTACCTGCACTAGCAAACTCAACACGCCCTTTCATACCTATAGACAGTAGCGCGGCTAGTAACATAACGCTTGTAAGTGCTGGCGCTATAAGCAGTAATAAATGAGCTATGGTTACTTTGCCATCTAAAAATATCATTAGCGTGGTTACGTCACCTGTTATTAGCGATACCCCACCTGAGTTAACCCCAAACACAATAAGCGTGGCATATTTAATAAGCTTTTTAGGTTCAAGTTTTAACGACATAACAACTGCAAGCGATATAAGCGTGGCTGTTACGTTGTCTGAAATCGACGAAAACAAAAATGCAAAACCACCCACCAAAAACATGAGCTTTTTTTCGCTAATACTTTTTGGCATAACGCGATGGACAATATTTTCTATAAACCCCTTTGAGTTTAAATACGCTACAAAGGTCATTGCAGCCATTAAAAATAACCATAACGAGGCAATTTCTAAAATATTTTCATTTAGGAGGTGTTGAATTGTATCGGGGCTTTGCCCGTGTAGAGGGTATATAAAAAGAAGAATCCAGCAAAGCGTACCAAAAAACAGCGTGGTTTTAGCTTTATTGACATGGATTATATCTTCTATAACGATCAGTAAAAATGCAATCGCTATCAGGGTTAGAATAATCGAGGAAACCATGGTAGTTAAACAACCTTTGATATAGTTTTAAAGAACACACAAATAACATTCCATTTCATGTGCCTATTTTCGGCGGGAATTTTAGCACTGCCTCTATGCAAAAACTATTATTAAATGGTCTTAAAAACGAATACTATATACAGACAAGGTTAATTAAAAATACGTAATAATGAGTCTTCTAAAAGAACTCAATAATAAAATACTAGGATGTTGTAACCCCTTATGATCCCAGCTAAAAAGCAGCTAAACACCATAACCGAACATTGGGGTGTATTAGAGCTATTATTTAAACGTTTTAAAATGGCTGACTTTAGCCTAAAAGACGTACAAAACGCGATTAAGCAAAAGCAGCCTACGTGGTCAAACGAACGTATTTATAAAGAAACAAATCGTTTGTTAAACCAAGATATTTTAATTCCACTGGCTAAATCCTCACAGCTTGAAATAAATCGTGCCATTGCCGATTTTGCTACTTTTTTACTGCAAGAAGAACATTTAGGCTTAGCGCAAGAAATTAGCGTATTAGTCGACGACCTTGCACGTTTAGGAAATCGCCTAGATAACGCTGGCGAAATAGAAGACTTTGACGACTTACGCCGCTACAGCCGTATTATGGATGATCGGGTGCGTAAAATAATGAAGCTCTATACGCACAACGAAAACGCTATTTTAAATATTGTTGAACAAGCTAAATCTAATAATGCAGTGCAATCGCTGCAAAAGCGTTATAAAGCGGTAATAGAAGCCTTTGACGAATACATAGAGCCCATGCTTGAAATGATTGATATTCGCGGTGAATTTCATGCGTGTTTTACCCTCATTGAAGAGCAAATAAGTAAGCAAATACTGCACATTGAGCGCTCAGGTAAAGCGTACAACTACAAACGTATGCTTGAGCAATTACGTACCCGTATACTCGAAATGCATTTAGTGGGTCGAGAAAGCTTACGTAAAAGTGCCGATATGCTTATGCCGCTGCGCGAAGAGTTACGCCGTAATAACTTAATTACTCGCCAAGCAGCTAAAGTACTCGGGCTTGTACGTAAAAATGGCGTAGACAACATGCTAAGTGCGGTGCAGCCACATTTTGTAAGCGACGCACAGCGATATTCACTTGGTCAGCAACGCCATATTGTGGCTTACATGGCAAGCTTGGTGGAATTTGAACACGAAGAATACCAATTGCCAGATCAACAAGACGTGCCTGCATTTGTTACGCCTAATATTCCTGACTACAACGATGTTAAAACCAGCTTTGCTAAGCGCTTTAATAAAAAACGCAAAAAGCCACAGCCCTTGCTGCAATTTTTAGACGAAAGCTACCCAGATCTCGATGCCGACGAAATGCTATTTTTGTATCAAAAATTAGTTAGCGACAGCGATATTAAAATAATTCAAAGTGATGAAAAAGCCCGCGTAAAAATTGCCGGTCAGCACTTTTCTTTATATCCATTTAATTCAGAGCCTCAGCCAGATTCAAAGGCAGGTAAATAAACCATGACACACATAAACTTAGACGAGCTAACCCATCTACAAGCCATAAATAAAAAATTAGTAGCGGGTTATCACATTTGCGAGCAAGACAACGTAATGTGGCAAGAGCTTGACCAACACATAGAAGACTACACCGCCCTATTTACCGCCCTAGGTAACGATTTAAAACGCGACAGCCGTGGCTTTTATTATTTTGGTAGCGACGAGAGCACGCCAAATATGGGCAAAATATCTCGCGCTATCGCGCTTACCATTTACATTTTAATTGAGCACTACGCCAATACGGGTAAAGACCCAATGCGCGCATTGTTTGACGACATAAACGATTTAGAGCTTATGCAAACGCTGGTGCAAATTAACAAGCATCTGTTTGATCAGCTTGAGATATTTTCGGGATCGGACCTGCGTAAAGACGTATACCTGCGCATGGTGCGCTTAGGGTTAGCCCGTGAAGTAGAAGGCGGCTTTATGCTACAAGCGCCAATTCACCGCTACATAGATGCATTAATGGAAGTAAACGAAGAAACCTACATTACGGAGGACGAGGAATGAAAAATCTATACGGACTAAGTAAACTCGCCCTACTTAACACCGCAGGCTATGCAAAGTGTGTGATCCCGCTTGATAAAAGCAGCTCTATTTGCGCGCCAAATAACACAGGTAAAAGCTCGGTTATTAACGCCTTGCAGTTTCCGCTTATTAACGATTTGCGCTTAACAGAATGGGACGGACACGATTTAGATGAAACCCGTAAGTTTTATTTTTCATCCGATCAGTCTTACATTTTACTCGAAGCTAACTTGCCTCATGGCTCGGTAGTGATTGGTGTTGCAGGACTTGGTAAAATTGCCGGTTATGCGCATCAGTACTTTTGTTATCAAGGAAAGCTTGATTTAGAGCAGTACACGCAAGGTAAAACCATTATTAAATTTACCAAGCTGTTCAACCATTTAAAATCACTTAACTACAACCCTATTGAGCTTAAAGCACAAGAGCTGAACGCGCTATTGACTGGTGGCGCAACGCCTTTTGATGGCGACATAAACTTAAAAATGATCCCGCTTAATAATGTGCAAGACTCCTCTATTTATAAAGAAATATTTAGACGTATTCTTAACTTACATAAATTAGGCGCAAGCGACGTAAAACGCTTTATGCTACGTGTGTTTGAACGCCATATGTCGAACTCTAAGGTCGACTTTTATGAAGTATGGCGTCGCTCGTTTGATAAAGTAAACCGCTCAAAACGCGAATTAAAAGCCCTTGAGTCAATGCAAGAGCCTATAGCCGCGCTTGAATCAATGCTCGAAAACCAAACCGTGCTTAAAGGTAAATTAGCGGCGTACGCACCTAAAATTGACCAAGCACTGATTGATTTTGATACTTATCAAGAGTCGCAACTCTCTGAGCTTGCCATAGCGCTTGAAGATATAGAGCACGAAAAACACGAGTTTGAGCAAAAGCAAAGCCTATACGTACAGCAATCGCGCGACATAGAGCGCAGACAAACACAAATTGAGCAGTGGTTTTTAGATTACGATGCGCTTAAAAGTGAGTTTGAACTGGTAAATAAAGCCACGCTTAAAACCAGCCTGACTCAGTTAAAGCAAGATTACGAGTCGCTTTCGCACTCTATAACCAGCGCACAAGGGCAAAGCCTACACACACTTGACTACCGCATTAGCGAAACACAAAAACAAATTAAGAGCTTAAAGCTGCAACTTAAAAATCTTGAATTTAATTTGTTTACCCGCATGCGCGAAGACCTCTCGTTAAAAGAAGTAGAAGAAATATCGCGGATTTTAAACCCAGATATTCTCTCGTTTGCAACCACCACTAATGGCGATATAACCATTGATGACGAAGATGCGTTTGGTGAATTTTTATCGCTACTTAGCGAAAACGTTAAAGGCGGTGTACTAACTCTGCCAGGTGCGAGCATTAAGCTTAAAAAGCTCTCGCCTGTGCAAATGCAAAGCGGCGAAAACAAAGAGCAATTAACCGCTCAGCTCAGTGCACTTGAGCATTCACTTAAAGAGTTTAAGCAACAGCGCGATGTTGCAGCAAACGTTGCCGACAAGCAAAAAGAAAAAGACGCGTTATACGATGAGCTTATGAGTGCAGAGAGCGCCCTAAAACGCTTAGAGCAGTTTGATGTAATGCAGCAATCGGTTGAAGCGCAAGCCATGCTAAAAGAGCAGTTATTAGCTGAGCGCGAACAAGTTGACGACTACCTGCAAGATATTCAAAAAAATAGTGGCTCAATTGCCGATCGCCGCTCGTTAATTAAATCGAAACAAGAGCAAATTAATCGCCAAACTGAGCGCTTACGCCAAGTTAAGAGCGAGCGAATTGACCACACGCTTGATTTATACAGCGGTAAAGTAACACCGTATATGATTGATATTACGGTCGACTTTGATAACTTAAGCGACCTTGTTCATCACTTTAATAAAGACTGCCAAGAGCTGCGTAATTTTGACATAAACGTACGTAATACCTATTTGCATGTATATAACGCGGGTATTACTAAATTCGACAACGAAAATGACGAATACACTAAATACCAAAAGCTAATAAGCGCCTTTCATAATATTGATAACGAACGCGATGCTGTTGAGCGCCAAGCACGCGTTGCGCTTACCGAAGTGGCAGCAACTATTAAAGGCTTGCGAGAAGATTTAGACCGCCTTCGCCGCGAAATGAACAGCTTTAATAAAGGTATAAGCCAGCACCGTATTTCAAACCTGCAAGCGTTTAAAATTAACGTCATACCGCGCAAAATGCTGGTTGATAGTATAGATACCATTATCAGCACGTCGCATCAGTTTGAGCAAGGTGACACGCTTGATTTACTTAGCCAAGAACCGTACAGCGAAAGTGCGGTAAACGAAGCGAAAGATCACTTAATTAAACTCGCATCAGATAAAGCGGGCTTAACACTTACCGATTTATTTGATATTCGATTTGAAGTAGTTAACCGCGCAGGTGAAACCGAACACTTTGAAAAAATAGATTCGGCGGGTTCAAACGGCACACGTATTACGATTAAGTTATTATGTGGCATGTTGTTTATTCGTTACTTATTAAGCGATCAGGAACAAAACCTATACCGTATACCAATTTATATAGATGAAGCGGCCGACATTGACCCACAAAATCAAAAAGCGATTATAGAAACCGCACTAAGCTTTGGTTTTGTGCCTATATTTGCCTCAGTTAAGCCGCAAATAAGTTGTGACTACATTGTGCCTATTCGCTCGGTAAAAGACGGTGCACAAAACTGGGTAGATGAAAAAGATTGGATTGAAGTTGAACACAATTAATTGGCCGTTAAGGCTCGACTATTAGACTAATATTTAGGACGTTTAAATAATACACATTTAAACTATGTGTGTTATTTTGAATTAATGCATTTTATTGGAGCAAACGTAATGAAAAATATACTTATTGTTGCAGCGCTAGCACTTCTTACAGCCTGTACACAAACCCCTGATTGGGATTACGATAAATCAGCCAACTTTAGTAATTTTAAAACATTTGCTTGGGTAGAAAACGCCAGCCTAACTAAAGACACAAATAACTACCAAATTAATGGCCTAATGGAAAAACGTGTTCGCACTGCCGTTAACGCTGAGCTGAGCCAAACACTAGGTATGAGCTTAGTTGATGCAGCAGATGCTGATGTACTTGTTAACTATCATGCATCGGTTGATAAAGAGCTTGAAGTAGATACATTTAATGTAAACTACCGCCCGCATTGGGGTTATTGGGGTACTGGTTTTCAACGTGATACAACCGCGCGTGAATACGAAGTGGGCACACTGATTATTGATATTGTAGACCGTGAATCAAACCAACTAGTATGGCGCGGCGCGAAAGAAGGTCGATTAAAGAAAAACCAATCGCCAGAACAACGTGAAGCATCAATTAATAAAACAGTGAGCGAAATTTTAAGTAACTTCCCGCCGCAAAAGCAGCAATAAGTTAAAATTAGCTATAAGTAAGTTTTAAAAGAGCTCACAGTACGTGAGCTTTTTTGTGGGTGATTGTTTTTGGGGCTTACAGACTTAAGTAATTACGAGCTACGCTCGTCACGTCTACAAAATACCGGATTAAACTTTACCTGTAGGCGCTAAGCTTGCTTGCGCGAGAAGCGATAGCTTCTAATTACTTTATAGCGCTATATTCCATCTTAAATTACGAGCTGCGCTCGTCACGTCAGCAAACTGCACGTCTACAAAAAACACCGCGTCAAATTTACGATTTATACTTATGCAATAACTCAAGCGGTATATGGCAGTAATCATCAGGATGGTTAGTTAAACGGTCTTGATGCTCAGGATCGCTTGGCACATAGTTAGTTAACAGCTCTACCTCTACCACAATTTTATCAGCATCACTTCGCTGGCTTATATAATTGCTAGCGACCTTTAAATGATCTTGGCTTTTGCTATAAATGGCAGTTCGGTATTTGGGGCCTACGTCATTCCCTTGTTTATTAATGCTATACGGGTCAATAATTTCAAAAAAGAAGCCAAATAGCTCGTTCAAGCTAACCGCTTTTGGATCAAAAATGACCTTTACGCATTCGGCATAACCATCGTAATCGCCTTGTGTATTATCATTTTTTCCATTAGCCCGCCCTGCTTCAGTACTTATTACACCAGGTAAGTGCTTTAAAAATTCTTGTACACCCCACAGGCAGCCACCAGCAAAGTAAATAGTATTATATTCTTTAGTATCCATTATAAATGTTACCTAATAAGTAATTATACCGATTGCATTAAAATAGTGTTCTATTAAAGCGCCAAGAAAATAGCGCAATAACAAGGCGAAAATTATGACATATAGTTGTTCTATATAAATAATTTTTAACGCAGTGAGTGCGCTATTTAATACGATAGAATGACCATGTTTTTAATAAAGTCGGTATTACGTAAATGGTTATCAAATGCAGTTATTAACAAATTAATGTACAATCGCGCACAAAATGACTGCTGTTACATTTAGTTATTTTATCATGCTCAAATATAAGCTTTGAATTTAATTGTAACCGCAGCTACAAATAAAAAATGACGAGAAACACATGAATCGCACACCACACCTTATAATACCTGCAATATTATGCAGCGTGACTGCATTTGCTACTGCTAATACGCTATCTGATGAGTCAACAATCGAACAGATAACCGTTGAAGCTTCACCTACTGCGAATAAACTGCCTGTAGGTACATTCGACTCGCCTATTTCTAATTTAGAGTACGACCCACGTGTTGATCTTCAATCGCGTAATATGGCTGAGGCGCAAGCTGATGTAACTATTCGTGGTGGGATTTTTGAAAACACCGGCTTTAGAGTAGGAAGCGCTACTCTACTTGACCCGCAATCTGGGCATTATTTTGCTGAAATACCCATTGCACCGCAAATGCTAAGCGGTCCAGATGTGTTAACCGGTGCTGATAACGCACTTTATGGTATGAACAGCTCTGTTGGTACGGTTTCGTTTGGTTGGAAACCAATTATAACTGGCGGTAGTGTATCGCTTGGTACTGGCACAAACGACTTTAATCTGCAAAGTATTCACGCTGCTAAAAACACACAAATTGATAGCTTAACTAACTACACTCTGGGCTTTGAAGGTGAGTATTCTCACTCGCAAAGTGATGGCACCATTGATAATGGCGATCATGACTTTTCGCGCGCCTCAGCTCGTGTGCAATTAGCAAGCGAGCACAGCCAAACAGATTTGTTTTTTGGCTCACAAGATAAGTTTTTTGGCTGGCCTAACTTGTACACTCCTTTTGGCGTTAACGAAACTGAAGATTTAGAAACCCGCCTTTGGATGCTTAACCACAAGCAAAGCTACGCTGATAACAGTCACTTTGAAGTATCTGCTTATTATCGTACCCATGACGATCACTATATTTACTCGCGCGAAAATCCAAGTGCATTTGAAGCTTTTCATAAAAGCGAAGTTAAATCGCTTGGACTTTCAGGTCGTCATGAACAAAGCGATGCACTGGCAATAAATTACTCTGCACAATTTACTGATGATTCGATAGAATCAACAACACTTGAAAACAACTTTACTTCACGAAAGTATTATAAGCTGAGTATATTGCCTGAATACACAATAGCGCAAAAAAACCAACAACTTACCTTTCGTTTAGGCGCAGCCTACGACGATACAAATCGTGATGACGCTGAAGTATCAGCTATTGGTGATATAACCTTAAACACCCAAAATAGTGACGGCACAGCGCAAACTATTTATTTATCATACGCGCAGGCGAGCCAAGTTGCAGGCTACACAGCCATTGGCGGCAGCGATTCTGGGGGATTATTTAGAAGTAATTACAATCTTGAGCGCGAAACCACTTCAAACTTAGAGCTAGGGTTATTGCTTGAAGAACAAAGCTGGCAGTTAAATTCGGCTATTTTTTATCGAAAAGATAATAACTTAACCGATTGGACCTTTAATTTTGATTCAACATCAGCGCGCTTTGCAAACCCGGTTGATATTGATACAGCTGGGGTTGAATTTTTAGCGACTAAGCACTTTGATACAGCAAAACTTATAGCAAGCTACACGTATTTACATAAATCAGAAAACTACGGCGCAGCCGATATTGATGCCAGCTTTTACGCGTTAAACTTTCCTGATCACCGTTTAACAATTGGCGCTGTGTACAACCCAACTGATATTTTAGAATTTAGAATAGATAACGAATGGCGTACACAACACAAAAATGCACTTAGAAACGGCAGTGACAACGCGTTATTTACCCAACTAACGCTTAAAATAACCCCGCCACAGTTGAGTAATTTATTTATCACCTTAGCGGCAGATAACTTATGGGATGAGTCGTTTGAAGAAATACCAGGTACACCAGGGCGAGGTGAGCAATATACGTTAAGCGCAACGTATAGTTGGTAGAATTGAGCTATCACATTCAAAGACCTGTTTATTTAAAACAGGTCTTTGAATAAATATTTAGCAAGGAATAAACGGCATACTAAATATTAAGAGCTTTGATTACTCAGCTTATATTTCAGCTTATATTGAACCAGAACGACATTGTCTTTTTCTTAGCTCATTATCAATTTGTAAAGGGCGACTAAGCTCATCTGTAAGAACCTGCGAAACAACCGTACCGGTTTCAACTTCTTGTATCCAGATTGATATTTTATCCCCTTCCCTTTTTCTATTTAGCATGTAGCTTTTATTAGAATCTAAATTAACGTTAAAATTAACAAAAGCTTCTTTTTGACTATTTAAAACATCAGGGTTTGAAACACTCGCCTTTACCCATAAATCATGCTCACCACTGATATACTGCTTTGGTTCAGCCCATTGTGTAGGTTTTTTGTTAAAGCACATCAAGTGGACATATTCTAGATCTACTCCCTGCTCTCTTTTAAAGTTTTCGAGTCTAAAGTGGTCTTCTTTAATATCGGTTTTAATGGGTAAGTTTGAACAACCTAATAAAGTCACACCTAATGTAAATGCTGTAAGTAAATTTTTCATTTTTCTTTCCTTTTAAAAATTAAGATTGAACGAAATCACCTATAAATGAGATTTATAAAAAGTATCTTACAATTTCCTATATTAGCAACAAAATTAAATATGTCTAATATTTCGCCATAAAATATATTAACGACTGCTTTTAATAACCTTGTGAAGATTTTTATTAATAATATATTGTAAATAGATGTGTATTAAAATGAGGATTAAGTTAGCTCTTCGAGCTCTGTAATAAGCGCTAGAGCTTGCGCATTTGTTGACCCGCACACATCAAGCGTGGCACTAAAATCACTACATACTTTTGGTCGACTTTCATCACCAAATAACTTACATAAATTACGCTCGTCCAGCTGAATACAACGCTCTCCGGCTTTTTTACCATTTGGCATACCTGGAATAGGCGAACTAATACTTGGCGCAATACAACATGCGCCGCAGCCTAGCCTGCAATTCATCGATTCGGTTTTCATAATTTCCTCGGTATAAAAAACACTTACTTTAATTTCTTTTTAGGAACTTAATTAGTCGCATAGTAAGTTGTAACACACACATGTAATGCTTTGTTACATCTTAAAACAGCTTGTAAACACTTTATTGCGTATTATTAATCTGTCACCACCAATTATGAAGGAATGCCTTGTGGCTACTACAAAACAAATAATACTCCCAATCGCTGTTTTAGCAGGCGGTATTGCTTTAGCTTTCGCCTTTATGGCAATGAAAAAACCACCCGAAGAAAAGCCAGAGCAAGATTTACGTCCTTTAGTAGCAACACAAAGCGTACTTTTAGATTCTATAACGCTCGATGTTAAATCGTACGGCATTGTTAAACCAAAGTATCGTACCGAGCTAATAGCACAAGTTAGCGGGCAAGTTATTTCGGTATCAGATCAATTTGTTGAAGGCGCGTTTGTAAAGCAAGGCGATATTTTAGCACGAATTGATGCAAATGATTACGAAGCAGACTTTATTGAAGCGCAAGCGGGTTTAGCACAAGCAAGCTCAGCACTTGAAATAGAACGCGCGCAAGCACATGTAGCAAAAGCTGAGTGGGAGCGCATTAAGTCAGACTCAAGCGATGCTATTGCATCAGAACTTTATTTACGAAAACCACAGCTGGCAGAAAAATTAGCGCGTTACCGCTCTGCTCAAGCAAGTGTTAAACGTGCTAGCCGCAATCTTGAGCGTACTTATATTAAAGCCCCTTATGATGCCATTATTAATGAGCGCACAATTAGCTTGGGTTCAGTAGTAAACCCAGGTAACAGTTTTGGCGCACTAAGCGCAACCTCAGTTGCAGAGGTACGTTTACCGGTTGCCGATCAAGAACTGCAATATTTAAAAAATGGCGGCGTAGGCTCAAATGTTACATTTAACGCAGAATACGCAGGTAAACAAACAATGTGGCAAGCCAAAGTAATTCGCACCGAAGGTGTGGTTGATCAAACAAGCCGTATGAGCTACTTGGTTGCACAACTTGCAACACCTTATGGTGACAAAACACGCCCACTTCGTTTTGGTTCATACATTAACGCTACCATTGAAGGTCGCCCGCTTGATAACGCAATTATTGTTGCGCACCACTTAGTAAAAGATAATAAAATTGTCATTTTAAATGACGATTTAACATTGTCGTTTAAAACCCTCAATATTATACGCGAACAAAACGGCATGATTGTAGCCAGCCAAGGGTTAAAAAATGGCGAGCAAATTGTTACCTCAGCGCTTGAATACCCAACTGAAGGTATGGCAGTAAAAATTGAAGATATTGCGCCTGATAAAACTGATGTAACTCAACTTGCGCTGAAAGAGGAATAATCATGAACACTCGTGAAACAGGGTTAATAGCATGGTTTGCCCGAAATCCCGTTGCTGCCAACCTACTAATGATATTTATATTAGTAGGCGGTATTTTAATGGCGATGACCATTCGCAAACAAATGTTCCCACAGTTTGAAAGCAACTGGATAAGCGTACAAGCAGTTTACCCAGGTGCAGCCCCGCAAGAGGTTGAAGAAGGCATAACCATAAAAGTTGAAGAAAACCTCGAAGGTATTGAAGGCATTAAACGCCTAATTACGTACTCTAACCGTGGTTTTTCACAAGCGTGGATTGAAATAGAAGAGCAATACAATCCACAAGAAGTACTTGATGAAATTAAAGTACAAGTTGATTCAATAAACACCTTTCCTGCGGGAATGGAGCGCCCTGTTGTGCGCCGCGATAAGTTTGAGCAAGAGGTAATGATACTCGCGCTTTACGGCGACATGAGTAACTACCAGTTAAAAGAGCTTGGCAACGATATAAAAGACGAGTTACAAGCACTGCCTCACGTTAACCTTGTTAATTTTAACGGCGGCTTAGAATACGAAATTGGTATAGAAGTCAGCCCAGATAAACTGCGCGAATATGGCTTAACATTTAGAGATATTGCAGTCGCGGTGCAAAACTTTTCGGCAAATATGTCTGCGGGGCAAATACGCTCTGAAAATGGTTATATTTCGATGCGTGTTGAAAAACAAGCCTACCGTGGTTTTGAGTTTGAAAAACTGCCACTTATTACCCTTGCTGATGGCGCACAAATTTATTTAGGCGATGTAGCAACTATTAATGATGGCTTTGAAGAAGGTCTACAATATTCAAAATACAATGGTAAAAACTCACTCTCGTTTGAAGTAAACGCATCAAAAGATCAAGACATTACCGATGTAGCAAAAGTACTTAAAAGCTACATGGCAACTAAAGAGCCACTTTTACCTGCAGGCGTTAAGCTCTCTCCTATTGTTGATTTAACTTACTACCTTGAAGGTCGACTCGATATGATGGTCGATAACATGATTTGGGGTGGCTTGTTAGTAATGATAGTGCTGGCACTATTTTTACCGCTACGCTTAGCATTTTGGGTAATGATGGGCTTACCGGTGTCTTTTCTGGGCGCCTTTTTGTTTATGCCTATTGGCTTTTTAGATGTAACAATTAACCTAGCCTCTCTTTTTGCCTTTATACTTGTACTCGGGATTGTTGTTGATGACGCCATAGTTGTGGGCGAGTCAGCCAGTGCCGAAATAGAAAAATACGGCCACACACTTGATAACGTAGTACGCGGTGTTAAACGTGTTGCGATGCCAGCGACCTTTGGTGTACTAACGACTATTGCGGCATTTTTACCACAAACACTCGCAACCGGCCCTGGTGCTGCTTTTTCTAAAGCCATTGGTGGCGTTATTATTTTATGTTTGATTTTTTCACTCATTGAATCAAAACTAATTTTACCTGCGCATATTGCAGCAATGAACCCGCGTAAACCAAACCCTAAAAATCTATTACATCGCTTACGTATGGTGATTGATAGCAGCTTAAAAGGCTTTGTGAATAACTACTACCTTCCTTTTGTTAGCCGCTGTATTCACTACCGCTATACCGTAATTGTTGGCTTTATGTGTTTGCTTATTGTAAGCGCAGGTATGTTTGCAGGTGGTTTAGTTAAGTTTGTACCAAACCCTAAAATACCGCACGACTTTCCACGTATTGATATAGAAATGAACCTTGCCTCATCTGAGCAAGCAACACTTGAAACCGCACGTAAAATAGAAAGCGTGTTGTTAAAGGTCGATCAGCAACTACAAGAGCAATACGGTAAACCGATGATCCGCGATTTATCGGTAAGTCTGCGCGGACGAACGCAAGCAAATATTATGGCCATTTTGGTAGAGCCTGATTTACGCCCTATCGACACCTTTGCCCTAAGTGCATTATGGCGTGAGCAAATGCCCGCTCTACCCGGCATTAAAACCATGACCATTCAAGACAGTATAATGAATGGCGGTCGAGATGATGGCGACGTTAGCTTTAAACTTGAAGGCAAAAATGCTAACGAGCTAAAAGAAGTGGCAGGTAAATTAAAAGCCAAATTACAAACAATGGAAGGCGTTGGCGACGTAAACGATTCAATGCAAAGCGCTACCGACGAAGTGCAACTTGATTTAAAACCACTCGCTTACAGCATGGGTTTAACGCTTGCTGATGTAGCGTCGCAAGTTAGCTTTAGTTACTACGGCTTAGAAGCGCAGCGAATATTGCGTGAAGGCGAAGAAATTAAAGTCATGATCCGCTACCCAGAAGACGAACGCAACTCAATTAGCGACATAGCTAGTGTGCGTATAATTACGCCTACTGGCGCTGAAGTACCGCTAAGTGAAGTAGCCGAAGTTAAGCTGGTTGACGGTGTAAACCGTATTCGCCGCGAAAACTCTAAACGTACTGTAAACGTATGGGCTGCGGTAAATACCGACCAAGCCGAACCATTTGCAATTGCAGAAGAAATTCGTGATGAATACTTACCAACATTACTTAAAAGCTACCCTGGCGTTACAAGTGATGTAGCTGGGCGCATTCAAGAAGAGATGGATAGCGCTTCAGAGCAGCTTCGTGACTTTGGTATATCAATGATGATTATATTTGCCTTGTTAGCGATTCCGCTTCGATCTTACTCACAACCACTTATTATAATGTCGGTTATTCCGTTTGGTGTAGTGGGCGCTATGTTTGGGCATATGATTTTAGGTATGACCATGAGTAGCTTATCCATGTTTGGCATAATTGCTGTAGCGGGTGTGGTCGTAAATGATTCCCTCGTTATGGTTGATTTTGTAAATAAAGCCCGCGCTGAAGGTGTTGCGATTAAGGATGCTGTAATACAAGCCGGTGCTCGTCGCTTTAGAGCAATATTACTGACCTCAATCACTACCTTTATTGGTGTAATGCCAATTATTTTTGAAACGAGTTTACAAGCTAAAATTGTTATCCCAATGGCTGTATCACTTGCTTTTGGTGTGTTATTTGCCACAGTAATTACACTGATACTTATACCGTGCCAGTATGTTGCACTAGAAGATGCTAAACGATTAGTTCGTAAAATGCGTGGCAAGCCGCCACTAGTAGATGCCCAACCAGCGCCTACAAATAGCTAAATTAAGTAACATCCCAACCAAAAAAGCTCGGCATATTATGCCTAATGTCAGTCAGTTAACACTGACTGGCTTTTTTTTATAGGGATATTTAGATGGTTTCTTTTTCACACATCGTGGAAAGCTGCGCTCATGATGCCTTGTTGGTAACTGAAATAGCGTCAGCGTTTCT
>NZ_JACGWD010000115.1:0-7827 GCF_014077565.1 Pseudoalteromonas sp. 5Ae-yellow | reverse complement strand
GCTTCCTTCAGACCCCACCGTTGGCCAGTGACGCCCTTGCCATTCAGATTATCTTCCCCTTAGTCAGGGTAATAAGGCATCTTTCAGCCTATCGGGTTTGCCAGCTTCGCTGGGCAAACAAAAAAGCTTCGATCTAGCAAAGCATATTTGTGATTAACCGAAAAAGAGTCTTTATCAACATGGTCATTAAATTCAATTTCAAATCTATATTGGCGGTTTTCAAAAAAGAACGGTTGAATATGTGGCGGCCCCTCATTATCAAAGCTAGGCAACATTGGCTGAGAGCCAACCCAAACAAGCATTTCGTCATATTTTGGCAGCTCAACAGAGCGCGACAAATATGTCCGTTTTAATTTATTCCGAGGAGAATCTAAGCAATCAGTAGATACATGAATATCAAAGTCATCATGTTCATAGCTTAACAATTCGATATTTTTAGCCATGGTCCATTACCGCCAAAGTTTAAAAAGTGCCGTTTATTTAAGGCCAAAAAGAGGTAAAGCCACGCACAAGTTGATCATTCATCCAACTTAGTTTTTTCTTAGAGCGACAATCCACAGTAATTGTTTCACCTTCTGGGTCTAGCTTTTCACGGTACAAATCTGGTCGACCATTTTCCCAAGCCCCTGCCAACTGTTCTTCTAATACTTTTAATAGTGCTTCTAAAATATTATGTTGGCTCTGCCCTACTAATTTATCCTCATCACCTTCAATACGCGGTAGCACTTTACACATCATAAAGTCATCCCACACAGCTTTAAGAGTTAGGTCATCTTGTGGCTGGCTGCTGGCAACAGCAAGTAGTAATTCATTAAGAGCGCGGAAGGCCAATTCAAACGGCGTGTTTTTTAGCACCGCATTCACCGCCGATAAAAACGCTACAGTTTTAGTGCCATCAACATCAAAGGTATTGGCTAAATCCGTTTTACTGGCGTTTGACCAAATAGGGTAACTAAGGCGTTTATTACGGTTAGTCGGGGTAAAAAAGTCTGCATAGTCGTTAGGGAAAAATTCACCAAAATCAAAGCTAAGCGCACGGTCAATCACCTTTCGTGAAAAGCCATGAGTAGTTTCATCCATGTTCACTGTACCAGCCACCAGAAAATTAAACGGAATACCTAACCCATATTGGCAAATAAGCGCCCAAAGCTCGTTGTACTTACCATCCTCAGCGCTACCAAAGCCCAGCGCTTCGCGTAGCTTTTCTTTATTGGCGACTGCTTTTATGGTAGCGGGTTTTAATAGCGCATCACTACTGTACGAAAAGCTGTCACCCGTCCAAGTCCATTCACGAGTTTCAAGTACCGACAAATAATCGGCAAAATACTGCTCAACGGGCGCAAGGTTCATTTCATCTAGGCACAGCCAGTAAGGTAATACCTGTTCAAGCGCATCATGCTCGCCCGCTACTACTAAGCGCTCGCCTAGCTCGTCACTATCTCGCACTTCCACGTTTAATCCGCTATCAGCAATTGCACGCCATGCTTTAGCTATAAAATCTA
Source organism: Pseudoalteromonas sp. 5Ae-yellow (assembly GCF_014077565.1). Taxonomy (NCBI): domain Bacteria; kingdom Pseudomonadati; phylum Pseudomonadota; class Gammaproteobacteria; order Alteromonadales; family Pseudoalteromonadaceae; genus Pseudoalteromonas; species Pseudoalteromonas sp. 5Ae-yellow. The sequence continues at coordinate 6,325 of NZ_JACGWD010000115.1, read as the reverse complement.
ATACATCAGTAGTGATATATTCAGCGCTGCCATTTTGAGTGAGCCGCGAAATATACCCCAATAAGTCACTTGGTTCATGCCAATCTGGACGCACTGAGGTTAAACAATAAGTTTCTGAAAACTGCTTAGAGGTTTTTGCTTGCTCACGCACAAAACGGGTTTTACCTGTGCCTGAAATGCCAGCGAGAAGGAGGAAGGGTTTCGGTAAAACCTGTGCATTGCTAACAACCTGTTTTGAATGCTGATTAGTCTCTAAATATACATCAGCATAAATATCTAATAGCTCTTTTAGGTCATAAGTAAGGGTAACTTCATCCGGCATATTGTCTAAAGGGTAAAATTTTGCGCCAGCTGAAGCCCACTCATAAGACTTACCTAGTGTCGTACTAGAGCGTAAATCAACTTTCTGATCCCAATCTTTGAGTCGATTATCTGAGCCCCTTATGCTATTGCGCAGCTCCTCTGCTTTCTGTTTTGCCTGAGCTGTACCATATTGCTTTTTAAGCTCTGTAGTTCCAAAGCCCAGCGAGAGATAAATACCACTACCGTCTGAACGAAACAAATAAACAGGATAAATACCGGACTGTGTTGACTCTGTTATTGCTGGGTTGAGGATCGAAAGCCAAGGTACGTCGGCCCAATTTCCAGCACCAGCACTTGCTTTTATCAAAAACTTAGTTGGGGATTGCAGCTTTTTCTCTATTGCTTTTATTAAATCTTGCCTTAGTAAAGTTGCTATTGGATGACCAGTAAACTGCTCATTTTTAGCTTGTTCCCAGCCACTTGCAATTTCTGTAAAAAGTTGTCTTAAATTCATATTTATCCTTTATACTAAGATCAAGAGTTTTTTGGCATTTTAATTCTGATATCTTTGTTTATGATAACTCTCAACTACCAATCTTATAATCCATAATTTACCCATTTATCGAGTATTCTCTACACCTAATTTCTATCTTCTTTACGGTAAAGGAGTTTCGACGCCAGAAATTAATCAAGGACCTTAAATCAGTAGAGCCATCCGAGGGCTATTTTTATAAGATCCTTTAGTTTCGAAGAAGATACCAGACGTACCAAACCCAACGCCTCTTTTCTCAGGTAATAAAATTCCATTTTCGATATCTGTCTTTATTCGGGCAATAAATTCAGGTAATTTTTGAACTTCTACCATAAGGTTATATTTCCAATATGGAAAACCAAAGTCAGACGCATAGTGTTTAGTTTGTTTAATTTGATTAGCTGAGTAGAAACTGACAACAACTGAAAAGGCTGTTGCTGTCATCTTTTCTCCCTTAGAGTTGTTACTGCCAGGAATCCAAGGTTCTCCTTCGTTATAGGTACGTAACCCTAGGCTCTTTGCTTTAGTAATGGATTTTTCAATGTTTTCACAGGTAATTCTGCAAAGTATTCTTGAGATTTGGAAAACTTCTTTTGCTGTACAACCAACAACAGCCTGATCCCCCCAACTGCTAGGTTATAACCTATTGATGGGTTTCTTGATTGGTATTTCTCTATCCAAAAAATTTCACGTTCATTTAATTCTTTTAATGTATCGCATCGCTCAATAACTTTGCACTTAAAACAGTCTCTACCATATTTTTTAATGGCGGCTTTCAAGGCTGTTCCTGAACCTAAGTAGTTAGGATCAAACTCACGTCGCCTATACTGCCCAATATAGATCTTTCTAGTCTCTAAGTTTAATGTTTTGTATATATAGCCGAACATTTTAACCTTGTGTAAAGTTTTATATCATAATTACAGCATGTGGATCTTTATGTGCTAAGAAATTTTACCAGCACTTCTGCTTGTAAAAGGACATTGCTTTTATTGTTCATTATTGACTACTACTATAAATTCTTGATGGATGACACTAGGGCGAAGCATGGTTTTTGTACTTTGCATTTCAACTAAATTATATTTGCCCAAGGTTTTTAGTGTTCTTGAAACATTACTAACTGCCCGCCCAGTAAGCGATGCCAGCTCAGTTACCGATTGTGGCTGTTGCTCAGTAATCACTTTTAACAATTGCTTGTTCTCTTTAGACAGCACACTAGCGACCGATTTAAGTGAGTCGAACCAAATATCAACGGGGTAATCGGGATCGAGCACTTGACCTTTAATGCCAATCACGCAACGAGACTGCTTAACGTTTTTCATTTACTTACTCGCACGGCTTGCTCAAATTATTTACTCACTAAGCTTAAGCGAGTGCATAAAACGGCGCTTAGCCAATCAGAAAACTGTATGCTTATACATGTATTACGCATATTATCAATTACTGATAATAGCGCAAGGGCACTTTCTTTTTATAAACTTAAGTTATTGATATAAAGTATATTTTTTATTCTTTCAGCTATGGCACTATATATTTTTATGCATATAACCTGAGTAATAAATATGCCTTTATATTTGCATTAAAAGCAATGAGCTTTTTTCATATAAATAGTGATGAAGTTTCATTATGATTTTATAAAAAACATGGTTGAATAGCGCCATATTGTACAGATACACAAAGGCTTGTTATGAATAAACTCACTATTTTAGATGGCGGCATGGGACGCGAGCTTAAGCGCATGGGCGCGCCGTTTACACAGCCACTGTGGAGTGCACAAGCATTAATAGAAGCTCCGCATTTTGTAACGCAGGCTCACCAAGGTTTTATAGATGCAGGCGCTGAAATAATTACCGTTAATAGTTATGCCTGTGTGCCCTTTCATTTAGGTGAAGCGCTATACCAAGCACAAGGCGCAGCCCTTGCACAGCAAGCGTCCGTTATTGCAAAAGAAGTAGCTCAAAACGCTAAACAAAATGTATCAGTAGCAGGTTCATTACCACCAGCATTTGGCTCTTACCGCCCTGAACTATTTGAAAGCGAGCGCGCATTTACTATTTTAGATACGTTATATAAAGCGCAAGACGAGTATGTAGATTTATGGATTGGCGAAACCATATCGAGCATTGAAGAAGCACGCGTTATGGCAAGCGTACTTAAAGGCTCAAACAAACCATTTTATTACGCATTTACCTTAAATGATGAAGTAAGCGAGCAAGCTAAACTTCGCTCTGGTGAACTGGTGAGTGACGCAGTAGCGGCTTTGCTTGAACAAAATGTTGCTGGTATTTTCTTTAATTGCTCAATTCCTGAGGTTATAGAGCAAGCCTTTAGCGATACCAACGCGGTATTAGCCAAGCAAAATAAAAGCGTTATTTTAGGCGCATTTGCTAACGGCTTTACACCTATTGCCAGTGACTATAAAGCCAATGAAGGCTCACAAGATTACCGCGACTTACCTCCCACTGAGTATGTAGACTTTGCTAAACAATGGCATAGCCTAGGCGCAACAATTATAGGTGGTTGCTGTGGTATTGGTCCTGAATTCATAGCAGCGCTGGTAAAGTGAAAAAGCGATATTGAAGCGCTTTGATTTTAATGACTGCACTTAAGGATTAATAAACAATAAAGCCGACAAATGTCGGCTTTATTATCTTAACTTTTACTTACTCTTACGCCAACCAGCCCAAACATCGTCTTCAAGATCTGCTTTTTTGTTCTTTTTCTTGCCCGTGCCTTCGGGTTTTGCCATTGGCTTTTCGTTTTTAAGCGCCTGTGCGGCATCAACATTCGCTTGGTTCACTGCAAAGCCTGCCACTTGCTCGCGCTCAAGACGTAGTTTGTTTTTCTTCTCAATTATTTTAAAGTGATGTAAATCTTCATAATCAACGAATGAAAGCGCTAAACCCACTTCACCTGCACGGCCGCTGCGGCCAATACGGTGCATATAATCAGCAGGGCTGCGTGGTAGATTAAAGTTAATAACCACTGGCAGCTTTTCAATATCTAAACCACGTGCTGCAATATCAGTTGCTATTAGCACTTCAATTTCGCCTGCTTTAAACTTTTCTATTACGCGGGTACGTTCACTTTGGCCTTTATCGCCATGAAAAACTTGTGCATTAACACCGCGCTTTTCAAGCTTTTGCGCTAAGTGTTCACAATCTTTTTTAGCATTAACAAAAATCAGTGCTTGGCGCCATTTATGGGTTTTAATTAAATGCGCTAAAACAGTGGTTTTCTCGCCTTTATTAACGCTAAATACACGCTGTACTAAAGTGCTTTCGTCTTTGCTTTGAACTTGTATTTCAACAGGGTCGTTTAATAAATCTTGTGTTAATAGCTTAACTTGCTCTGGGAAAGTTGCTGAAAATAACATAGTTTGTTTTTTAGCAGGCATTAACGCTAATAACTCAGCAAGCTCTTCGGTAAAGCCAAGGCTTAGCATACGGTCGGCTTCATCAAGCACAAGTGTATTTAGTTTATCGAGCTTAATAGCATTGCTTGAGATTAAATCGAGTAAGCGCCCTGGTGTTGCCACTATAATATCAGCGCCACCACGAAGTGCCTGCATTTGTGTATTAACCGATACACCACCAAACACAGCAATCGTTTTAATTGCGCCATTAAAGTTAGCAGAATACGATTTAACGCTATCGGCTACTTGCGTAGCAAGCTCACGAGTAGGTACTAAAATAAGCCCCGTTACAAAGTTACCTTTGCTGGCTGCACTTTTACTACCTTGTTCAAGGAACATTTTTTGTAGCATTGGCAGCGCAAACGTTGCTGTTTTACCTGAGCCTGTATTTGCCCCAGCAATTAAGTCACTGCCTGCAAGCACACTAGGTATAGCCTTAGCTTGAATTGGCGTAGGTTGGGTATATTCCAAATCGGTTAAACGAGCTAATAGCTCTGGAATAAGGCCAAGTTCGTTAAAAGTGCTAGGGCTTGTGGCTGAGGTCATAAAGGTGTGGCTCATTGCTAAAAAAGTAGCCTGTAATTTTAGCGTATTTAGCGCATATTAAGTAGAGATTAGTGATTTAAATATCAGCGGCGTGTTGTAAAGGTAACTGTAAGCGCAGGCTACCCCCGCGCATTGTCCTTTTATATTACTGGGTTTTATTTAACTGTGTTTGTAATCTACTTTTAGTCTCTTTTAAGGTATCTAAATAGGGGTATGTGGTATCTACGACATTTAAAGCAGCCTCTATTTTAATAAGTGCCTGTTGTATATTACCTTGTAATTCATAGCCATAACCTAACCCCCATAGTGCATCAACAGATTGTGAGTGATGCTTAACATTATGCTTAAATACTGCCACAGCCCGCTCATATTGCTGCATATTTACTAGGTTGTAACCAAGTTGCCTAACAGCCGCCTCTGGAGGTGTTATTTGCTCCCCCCATTGCTGAGATAACTTTTTATAATAAACATCAATAGATTCTATATCATCGCTTAAAGCACTCATGGGCATTTGTTTGGGTAAAAATAAATGATGGTAAGCATTAAAGGCCCCAGCGGCAGATGTTAAGTTATGCGATACATTTTCAAATGCGTCACTGAAAAAGCGTAAATTTGGCAAGCTATTAGATTGTAAAGCTTGCTGCAGCTCATTATATCGCTCACGCATTAAGCCAGCTTCTTCGCCAATATTTATATAAACATAGTTATTCAGGTCTTTTGATTTATTGATAAACGAATTAGTCGCTTTTACCGGTGCGCCATAGTTCCACCAAACGGCAGGGCTGTAAGCAATATGCGCTTGGAAAAGTTCAGGGTTAGCTTGCATAGTATAAAGTGCAAACACGCCTGCTGCTGAGCCTCCAGCAATTACATTAAAGTTATGCGTACGATAGCTTTTATTAATCAAGGGCATAAGCTCTTGCTCAATAAATGCTAAAAACTTTGCTGCGCCTCCGCCTTCACCTACCGGGCCTTGTGGCTCTTTATTAACTGTGGGGTATAAATCTCTTAAGCGATTAGTGTTTTCAATAGCGACAATAATAACCTCAGGCGCACGATTATTATTTTGTAAGCGCTCAATAACAGTACTGGCAAGCGGTATATTACCCGCGCCATCTAAGCGATATATAACAGGATATACCTTGTTTGGCTCAGATTGATAGCTCTTAGGTAACTGAACGACAACTGTGCGTTCTTCGTTTAAAACAGCCGATTTAAATGTATGTGTGTGTTGCGGATAGCCAATGGTTTGCTGTTTTAAATCAGGCTCTGCAAGTGTGCTACTAGAAAACAATAAAAATAAACTATATATAAAAACAGCGGTTAATAAACGCATGACTAATCCTTTAGAAAGTAGTGTGTTATTTAATCTAACAGGCTTTGAGGTACAAAAAAAGGCGCATTGAGCTGTCTCTTATACACAAATCCCTGCTAAGAAATTAGCGGGGATTTTTTTGAACTAAATCTCAATGTCATGATCAGATCTTCAAATCTTGTTTGAGGGCACATTATGATTAACGAACATACTCATT
>NZ_JACGWD010000102.1:0-10720 GCF_014077565.1 Pseudoalteromonas sp. 5Ae-yellow | reverse complement strand
TGAGTGTTTTGAGTGTTTTGAGTGTTTTGAGTGTTTTGAGTGTTTTGAGTGTTTTGAGTGTTTTGAGTGTTTTGAGTGTTTTGAGTGTTTTGAGTGTTTTGAGTGTTTTGAGTGTTTTGAGTGTTTTTCGAGCATAAACTTGTCATTTAGGAAATAACAAGTGGCGGAGTGGACGGGACTCGAACCCGCGACCCCCGGCGTGACAGGCCGGTATTCTAACCAACTGAACTACCACTCCGCAGTGGTATGTGCATGGGGTAATGCACTTACTAATTTTAATCATGATATCAAATGGCGGAGTGGACGGGACTCGAACCCGCGACCCCCGGCGTGACAGGCCGGTATTCTAACCAACTGAACTACCACTCCGCAGAGATATCATTATACTTGTTATTACTTAATTTGTTGGCGGAGTGGACGGGACTCGAACCCGCGACCCCCGGCGTGACAGGCCGGTATTCTAACCAACTGAACTACCACTCCAGCATACAAATTTTGTAATATAACATTGTTTAAATAGTTGGCGGAGTGGACGGGACTCGAACCCGCGACCCCCGGCGTGACAGGCCGGTATTCTAACCAACTGAACTACCACTCCAGCGCATATTTAAACTGTTATTTTTTCTTATTGGCGGAGTGGACGGGACTCGAACCCGCGACCCCCGGCGTGACAGGCCGGTATTCTAACCAACTGAACTACCACTCCATAATAAGAATATGTTTTACAACCATAAGTTGTGTAAGTGTTGGCGGAGTGGACGGGACTCGAACCCGCGACCCCCGGCGTGACAGGCCGGTATTCTAACCAACTGAACTACCACTCCAGCTTTTACTTACAAATTTTACGAAAATGGCGGAGTGGACGGGACTCGAACCCGCGACCCCCGGCGTGACAGGCCGGTATTCTAACCAACTGAACTACCACTCCATATTTTCGTTGCTGTTTAGGTCTCCCTGACAGCGGCGTGAATAATACGAACCAACCCCTATTTCGTCAAGGGCTTTTTTGTTTTTTTATAGGTTTTTTAGTCATCTGTCATCGAAAGGTTTAAAATTTCACCTGATCTGTCATTTTTTGAGCCATTTTTACCGACTTGATTTTTTTCTGTGTCGGCAACATCACCTTCACTTGTTTTCTTTTTCTTTAAAAAAGGCAGCTTCACTTTAAATTTAATCGGTTTTTTCTGAACAAATATACGAATTAACAACCAACCGAGTAATAAAATAAGCGTATTGCAGCCTACAATTAAACTAATAATTGTAGATGTGGCCATTTTTTCTTCAACGGGTTCATTCTCAATCATTTCATCTGGGGTAATAATCGTTGCAGGATCAATTTCGGGCACCGCTTCTATAGGTCGTTCTATCTCAAATTTGTACGTTGGTAGCGTTGCCATAAATTCGCGGCCATTAATATTAGTCCCAAAAACTGACAGCTCAACGCTATATCTACCCCAATCATAATTTTTAACACTAAGTTGTCGTGAATCTTTAGCAGCAGCATCTATGGTAAACATTTGCTCTTCGTTATTGGGATAGTAGATTTTTCCCTGGATGATGACTGTTTCTGGCTTAACAATACTTGGGTCTATATTTATAGTTAACAGATGCTCGTCTGTATCTTGCTCTGCTAACGCGACTTCGGTTACAAAAGGCGGCTCGTGCACTTCTATTGTATTTTGCACGATGCGTCGCTGCAGCAGTGGTGTTGCCACGTAAAGTTCTGGAGTCCATTCACCCGCAGGGAAATCTAAAGTAAACTCGCCCGTAAATACACCATCTTTAGGGCGCTCATCAAATCCACGTCCATCGTCTTTAAATTCAGCGACTTCTTGAATGCCTGCGCCAAAGTTAGCAAAGTTTTCATTGTTAGTACTTACAAAGTCGACATTAAGGCTCACAACATCTCTAAATAGGTTTGTATTAATTGGCTCACCGTCATTTAGTATTTTGCCAGTGATTTTTATTGTCTCCCCTCTAAACAACATTGAAGGAAGAGGCTCTGCCTCAAGAGATATCTCGCCTAATACGACTATTCGGCTGTCGGGCAAAATACTGCCTATGACTTGCCAAGGACCTGCCATAGGTTTTTTTATGGTTACTAAATCGTAGCTGAGTTCGTCAAACCAATCTAAGTTAGGGTTTTTAACAGAGTCAGCAGCAAAGTACTTACTGCCATCGGGCCTCACTAAAATAACAGCAGGTGCACCTGATTTTCTAAAAAAAAGCAGTGTTATTTCATCTATTTTGCTATCTATGCGAAAACGATTATCAAGTAAAGGGATCTCATTTTGATGCCCATCGCGCTTGAGCACTTCTACTTGTTTTACGCCATATGCATTGCCAGTAAATAAAGTAGCTGCACATAACGCTGTTACAAAATACATCGTTTTCATTAAATCGCCTTATTCAGCGCGCCAGATACATTGGCCGCCTTCTTTATTTACAAGATCCAATCGTGCCTCGTGTGCGCTTTGCTCAGCGTCACTTGCTCGCAGAACAACTAATGGGGCTCTATCACTATTTAAACGCTTTATACCGCCCTTCTGTTGCTCGCTGCCGTCATCTTTGTTTTGATTCAAATTCAACTTTGTTTGACCGCCCGTCATGGCAAGGTAAACATCGGCTAAAATCTCAGAATCCAGTAGCGCGCCGTGAAGCGTTCGTTTACCGTTATCTACATCGTAACGACGACATAATGCATCAAGGTTGTTCTTTTGACCTGGATGCAAGTCACGCGCCATTTTAAGCGTGTCGAGAACTTGACAAAAAGTATCTGTTTTAGGATAACCCTGATTAAGCAACGCAAATTCGTTATCCATGTGGCCAATATCGAACGGCGCGTTATGAATAACTAACTCAGCCCCTTCAATATAGTCGAAAAACTCTTGGGCAATTTGATGAAACAACGGTTTATCACGTAAAAATTCGTTAGTGATACCGTGAACGTCTATCGCTTCTTCTTCACTTGGCCGTTGTGGATTTATATAAACGTGAAAGTTATTGCCTGTTAAACGGCGATTTACTAACTCCACACACCCAATTTCTATAATACGGTGCCCTTGTTTAGGGTCTATGCCGGTGGTTTCTGTATCTAAAACTATTTGTCTACGTGCCATATCGAATTTAGCCTGATTCTGGTATCTTTCTATAATCACTTTATTGTACATAAGATCAAGGTAAAACAGTGCAAAAAACCGTAGAGATTTACACCGATGGCTCATGTTTAGGTAATCCAGGCCCGGGCGGTTATGGTATTTTTATGATTTATAACGGCCACGAAAAAGAAATGAGCCAAGGTTATAAACTCACAACAAATAACCGAATGGAAATGCTCGCGGCTATTGTAGCCCTAGAATCACTCACTCGAGAATGCGAAGTAAATCTAACAACCGATAGCCAATATGTTAAGCAAGGTATTGAATCGTGGATCACTAACTGGAAAAAACGTGGCTGGTTAACATCAGCTAAAAAGCCGGTTAAAAACGTCGATTTATGGAAACGCCTAGATAAAACCTGTAGCGAGCACAATGTAACCTGGAAATGGGTTAAAGGGCATAGCGGCCATAAGTACAACGAAATAGTTGACGATTTGGCGCGCGATGCAGCTGGCAGCAAAGATTTACTAGAAGATGTAGGCTACCAGCCTTAATTAGCTGTTGTTATACCAATTTTATTAAAACATGTTCATTCTATCGCATTAAATAACTCACTAACTGCGTTAAAAATGATTCATATAGAACAACTATATGTCACAATTTTCGCCTTGTTAATGTGCTATTTTCTTAGCGCTATAATAGATCACTTATTTAATGCAATTGGTATTATTTTCTTGGTCGCACGTTTTGTAATGCTGCTTAGAGGTTTGTCTAAGCCCAGCCCCTTTTACTGGTGCAAACTGCGGCCTAGCATGCCACTTAGGTTTTATTGGCGTAAGTGGCGCAACTCTTTTTCGTGCCACCAGCATATAAACACTGCCCATTGGTTTTAAATACTGTTTTGCAAAAGTACGCCAAAACTCAAACCTTGATAGCCTATTACCTCTTGCCAGTGATGAATAAATAAAACGTTCATCACTTACAATTTCAAAACCAAGTAAGTTTAGCCAATCTTTAACCCGTGCGGGTGTAAAAAAGCGCCCTGTCCACGGTAATTTCTGACCACTAAAAGGCAACATTTGTGCAAGTCCGCACAAACTAAATGGATTAAAGCCAGTCACTACTATATAACCACCCGGAATAAGCGTGCGATGTGCTTCTCGTAAAATGTGATGTGGGTCTGAATGATACTCTAAGCAATGGCTTAGTATGCAGGCATCAATACTGTGCTCGTAAAATGGTAATTCGTCTATGTCAGCGACTACCCCGGTGTAAGGCCCAGGCTCTGCAACACACACTTGGTGTTTAATCGTACTTATACTTGTGTTTAATTCGCCACTTAAATTACCTAGCTTAAGCATATGATAGCCAAACATACGCGGCAGCCACTGCTCCATCTTACGTTCAATATCTGCACGCAAATAATCCCCATGAGGAAACTGCTGCCACGACAGTGGTTTGGGTCCTTCTTGAAAACTAAGGGCTGGTTTCATTTTTTGAGCTCGTTATACTATGCGATAAGTGTCACTTTATAGAGCAATTTACCATGGTGCAAGTCAAAGCAATTAAAGCCTTTTCTGATAATTACATTTGGTGTTTAACTACCGATAACAGTAACCAAGCATGGGTAGTCGATCCTGGCCAAGCACAGAGCGTATTAGCGTATCTAGCTGAGCACGAACTTACGCTTGGTGGGATTTTAATTACGCATCATCACTACGACCACACTGATGGCGTAGCTGCATTAGTTGGCGCCTATCCAAATATATCGGTTTATGGCCCCGCGAATAGTCCATTTAAAGGCATTACTCACTCACTTACTGATGCTCAAAGCATTAGCGTACTTAATATTAACTTTAATATTTTAGCGACGCCTGGGCATACACTTGATCATATTTGCTATACAAATGATGAACTTGCTTTTACAGGCGATACATTGTTTAGCGGTGGATGTGGGCGATTATTTGAAGGCACACCAAAGCAAATGTGGGAATCGTTTAATAAACTAAGAGAGCTGCCTGCAAGCTGTAGTGTGTATTGCACACACGAATACACGCAAGCTAATCTTGCCTTTGCCAAAGCGGTTGAACCTCGCAACCCAGAACTCCTTGCGTACAGTAAAAAAGTAGATGAATTACGCAGTAATAACCAAATTTCCCTACCAACTTCTATTGGACAGGAGCTAAAAATAAATCCATTTATGCGTAGCGATTTGCCAACCATTACAGAGTTAGTGCCAGGAAAATTCATCTCGGTTACAAAAAACAATGAACCTTGGGGAAACTTTGCTAGTCTGAGACAGTTCAAAGACAATTTTTAATGCACAAACTAATACTTTAATATTTATTTTATTAGAATCATTAACTTAATGATATAGTGATGATTCTATTTCTGCGTTTTAAAAAGTCATTAAGTGGCAATGTTAACTCATAACAGGTAGTATTCGCCGAGTTTTTTACCCGATGTATTGGTATTTATGAATAAATCTCCCCTATTAGTAGCCTTGGCGTTAGCGCTAAGTGGTTGTCAAACTGTAGCAACTCTAGACTCAGACTCTCAAGTCGCCACGCAAGCAAACCAACAACTCGAAGGCGCAAGTCCTAACGACATTAACAATGCATTGATGGTAAACGCACAATATCAGCAAGTTGACCCTGATGAGCAAGAAGCTCCCGTATTTGATGATGTATGGGAGCGAATTCGCTACCAACTTTCTATCGAAATACCGCAAAACCGCCCTGTTGTTACTGAACGTAATTATTACGCTCGCCACCAAGCCTATTTAGATCGTATTTCTAAACGTGCAGAACCTTACTTACACTTTATAGTTGAGGAAGTAGAAAAGCGCGAAATGCCAATCGAAATTGCACTACTTCCTATTGTAGAAAGCGCATTTGACCCATTTGGATACTCTAATCGTAGCGCATCGGGCATTTGGCAGTTTATGCCTGCAACCGGTGAGCGATTCGATTTAAAACAAAACTGGTGGTACGACGGTCGTCGCGACATAGTGCAGTCGACTCGCGCAGCACTTGACTACTTATCGTATTTACATAAAACACTTGAAGGCGATTGGCTTAACGCGATTGCTGCTTACAACTCAGGTGAAGGGCGCTTGATGCGCGCGATTAAAAAGAATCGTAAAAAGCATTTACCTACCGATTTTTGGTCTCTTGATTTACCTAGCGAAACAACAGCCTACGTACCAAAGTTATTAGCACTTGCCGATTTATTAAAACGCTCAGATGATTTTAATGTTACATGGCAACCAGTAATTAATGCACAAGTGGTTGAAGTGGTTGATGTTGGCTCGCAAATAGATTTAGCGCTTGCTGCTGATATGGCTGATATGACGCTTACTGAGCTATACAGATTAAACCCTGGTTTTAACCGCTGGGCAACTGATCCTAATGGCCCACATTCTTTATTACTGCCAGTAGATAAAGCAGAGCAATTTAGCCAAAAACTAGCAAACACTGATGTTAAAAACAGATTACGCTGGCAACGTTATATTGTGGCTCGAGGCGACAGCTTATCAGTAATTGCCAAAAAGTTTACAACGAGCTCAAGTGCAATCCGATCGCTTAATAAACTCAAATCAAATACGATTAAAGTAGGCCAAGAATTATTAGTCCCGCTTACTGATGGCGCTATAAATAGCGAGCATTTACCAAAGCAGATGCGCTTAGCTGCTAATAAAGCAACTCGCACAAAGCTTTCGCACACAGTTAAAAGTGGCGACACGTTATGGGACATTAGCCGCGAATATGACGTAACTATGGATGAGTTGGCTAAATGGAATAAGCTAAAGAAAAACTCTGTACTACACCTAAATCAAAAACTTACTGTGTATAAGTCAGCTAATAAACCACAAGCAACGGCAAGTACCAACCGTACTATTACATACAAAGTACGCCGTGGTGACTCACTTGCACGTATTGCGTCTAAGTTTAATCTAAGCGTTAACGAAATTATTAAGTGGAATAACTTAGCCGGTCAAAAATACTTACAACCTGGCCAAAAGCTAAAGCTTAAAGTAGATGTCAGAAGTAGTTAATACCAATTTTATTAAAAAACATAATCACCCTATCGCATAAAATAGATTCCAAATAGCTCACTTATTTAATGCAATTGGTATAATTCACTACTTAATACACACTAAAACAACAGTCACAGCTTGTAGCTTAAACCTAAGAATAAGCGTGGGCCGTAGTCATTCACCTCACCAAGGTTACCTTCAACAAAGAAATCTTGTGATTTAGGTGCGCTGAACAAATTAATTACTTCTGCTTTAACTCTGAAGTGCTCATCGATTTTGTATGATGCGCGCATTTCCCACACACCTACGCCATCAACATAACGAAGTCGAGTACCATTTGTAGTATATGGTTGGAAATACTCACTACGATATTTGTAAATAACAGCAGTATCAAATCCACCAATTTGGTAGTACAGCTGGCTGCTAAATACATGCTTTGAGAAACCAGGTACTGAAGCCGACTCAATAATACCGTCAGTTAACTGTGTAGTATTACCATCTACGTCAGTCTCAAACGTATCGCCGTATAAGCTATCTTGGAACTCAAAATCAGTGTCTGCATAGTTGTAACCAAATTTCATACCGATGCCATTATCCCAGCGGTAAGAAAATGAAGCTTCAAGACCTAGTATTTCACTGTCATCGTCTGACGTAACAGAGTTAGTAATTGGTAATGAAACAGTTTCACCGGCAACAGTAAAATCTTCAATTACTGTTTGTTGTTGAAAGCCACCGTTGAACTGTTTGTAGTATAAGCTTAACGCTAAGATTGAATCTTCGTTAGGGTACCATTCAAATGCAGCATCGTAGTTCCACGACATAAGCGGTTGAGTATCTGGGTTACCAGAACCATTTACACCCACTAATAAATCGCTAATTGAAGTTGCTGTACCTTCTGTATCTTCTTGGAATGTACGGCTGTAACCTAAATCAGATGGATCTGCGCGTGACATACCACGGTATATACCAGCTCGGAATAAAATATCTTCACTGTAATCAATAACTAGGTTAAAACTTGGTAAATACTTCGTGTAGTCACCACCGCTTTTTATTTTATCCAATGGACCATTATCAGATTCAACCAGAGAAAGTACACCTGTGCCGCTTGTTACTACGTCAAAGCTATTTCTAAAACCAATCGAAGTTACTTCTGTGTCTACAATACGAAGACCAAAGTTACCGCGAATGAATTTGCCAAACATTTCAGTATCGTAGTTAGCCATTAAGTACACTGATGTTGTTTTTTCTGTTACATCAATTGTACCCGTATTTTCATATTCAACTTCTGGGTAAGCAAACACACCATCAACGTTAGAACCAGCTACAGCTTGTGAGAAACATACGTTGTCGTATGTAGCCCATGATGAACCTGTGCCGCTAGCTACAACGTTACCGTCGCTATCAACATTTGTTACGATATCGCCATCAGATACACTCGATAAAAAGCCTGATTCAGGGAAATCGATTTGACAACCTTGTAATACGTCAAGCGCTTCAGTACCAGAGTCTAGTGTAAATTCGTTTCTTGAACCGTTACCTTGGCCACCACCATACTGTAGGAAGGTCATTTCAGATGTTCTAATACCACCTTGAACACTGGTAAAAACATTGCCATCTAGCGCATAGTCAAAATCTAGTCGCGCTGAGATAACTTCGTTTTCACGAACATTTTCACGATCAAGTCGTGTTCTTAGGCTATCTGTAAAGTTTGAAATATCTGTTACGTCAAAGTCTGTTAATGTGAAATGAGGGATTTCATCGCCCATATCCCAAGAAAAGAAAGTTTGGCTTGAGGTTCTACCACGGTTAGATATTTGAAGTTCTTCGCGTTCTGTTTTTGAGTACGCTAAATCTAAATCAACAGTTAGTCTATCAGTAACTGTATGTTCTATATTTATGCCATAACCTTGGTAGTTTTCTTCACGAGAAAATTGCTCACCCGCTGATTCAATGCGCTCTTCACCTTCCCAATGTAAAATACCGCCTACATCGTTAGTGACAAGTGTTGGTCCGGTTACACCAGGTGTTGCTCGTTTTTGTAAAAAGATTAAATCGTGGCGTGCTTCTTTTTGTGTTCTATCTGATATTTGTGCATCAAAGTTAACATCCCAATCAGCTGACGGCTGGTACTGCAGTGCAAAAAACATTGCATCACGCTCATCTGATGTTTCGTTTTGGCGGTAACTACGGCTACTGCCAGTCCAAGCATACGGAGTACCATCACTTACTGCTTTGCCCGTTTCAGGATCAATTTCTGTATCGTAACCTTGGTTGCTACTGCCACTAACTTGGTCTTCACAGTCGCCTGCGCTGCTACGGTAAAAACCTTCATTAGTATTATTTGGATCGTTTAAACAGGCCCATAATGAAGAACCTGATGGGCTAGAGCTTCTGTATTCAGCTTCTGGTTGGCTAATATCTTGGCGCTGTACACCAAAAGACACACCAACGGCTTGGCCGTTATCAAATTCAAACTGGTCAACATAACTAAACGTGCCACGGTAACCAGCGTCACTTTGAAGTGAGTTATCTACATTACCTTCATCAGGGTTGTAGTTTAATTTAACCTCTGCAGATACACGTTGTTTGCCAAAATCAAGTGGAGTTATAGTTTCAAGTGCAATAACACCTGCAACACCACCTTCAATCATTGAGGCATCTTGCGTTTTATATATCGCTACTTTTTTTACAAGTTCAGAAGGAAACTGCGAAAAGTTAACTGAGCGGTCACCACTACCATTAGTCGCTTCACGACCATTAATGTGTGTTGCGCTTAAAAATGGACCAAGTCCACGGATAGTTATTTCAGTTGCACCACCATTTTCACGGTGAGATGCAGCGCCTGTAATTGACTCAAGTGCTTCACCAATAGACAGTGCTGGTAAATCACCAATGTCTTCTGATGACAAGCCATCAACTACCGTTGTTGCTTCACGTTTAATTGCTATTTGGTCCTGTATTGTTCTACGAGTACCTGTAACACTAATTATTTCAACGTCTTCTTCAACTTCTGTCGCTTTTCCCTGATCTTCTTGTGCGCTTGCTGTAAATACGCAAGAACTTGCCATACCTGCGATGACCGCTGTTCTTACCCATTTTGCAACTGGGCGCATTGCAAACTGCCCTGTTGTAGAATTATTGCTATCTCGTGACTTCAACGACATTTGAATTCTCCGCTGGTTGTTGTTGTGTGATTTTAGTGTGTTAGCTTGTTATGCTTATGTATATTTTATGTGTCCTTTGACTTTAATATACTCAAACGCAGTCATATGATCAACCAATTTAGCGCTTTAATATTACCATAAGGTATACCAATTTTTACATAACGGCATTACCAGCAGGTCAGGCAGGTTTTTTACTAGAATATAAACACCTCTAAGCTAGTCCATAAATGAGTTATGTAGGCTAAATTAAAGTGTGGTGAAAAGTATAAACAATAAAAAAGCCCCAAATTTGGTAATGCCGATCAGTTAAGGTTAATTGATCGGTTGACCGATCTAAATGATCGTGAATAATCCGTAATTAGTTTCGCTAATTACGGTTTTTTTATGGATATTCAAACAGCTCTTTCAACCACCTTCTC
>NZ_JACGWD010000063.1:0-26603 GCF_014077565.1 Pseudoalteromonas sp. 5Ae-yellow | reverse complement strand
TGAGAAGGTGGTTGAAAGAGCTGTTTGAATATCCATAAAAAAACCGTAATTAGCGAAACTAATTACGGATTATTCACGATCATTTAGATCGGTCAACCGATCAATTAACCTTAACTGATCGGCATTAGGCATATTATGCCGAGCTTTTTATTTTTAGCTTAAAAATAATATTCACCTATTTGCTAACGTTACTTCTATTACTTATTTTTTAACACGCAGGATTAATTAACAGTCCTAATAATTGATAGAAATATTGCTCGTTTTTTATCCCTAATACGTTATGGTATTTAAATAATAAATAGACATAATAAAGTTAAGGAACAGCCATGAATACATCTCCCTCTGATCACATTCCTCAAGAAGCCTTTGATTGGTATGACGAATACGCCCACGGTTTAATGGACCGACGTACTTTTATGAAAAAACTCGGTGGCCTTGCTGCACTTGGCTTTTCGATGGCTGTACTTACATCAGCATTATTACCTAACTATGCACTTGCTGAACAAGTATCGTTTAATGACGATGATATTAAAGCAACATACGAAGAATTTGATTCGCCAGACGGGCACGGTAAAGGCAAAGGTTACTTAGCAACCCCTAAAAATGTAGAAGGTAAGCTTCCAGTTGTGCTTGTGGTCCACGAAAACCGTGGATTAAACCCATACGTAAAGGATGTAGCAAGACGCTTAGCGAAGATAGGCTTTATTGCATTTGCACCCGATGCGCTATTTCCACTGGGTGGCTACCCTGGTAATGATGATGAAGGACGCGCTATGCAAAAAACTATGGACAGAGCTAAAATTCAAAACGATTTTGTAGCCGCAGCACACTTTTTAAAATCGCATGCTAACAGTAACGGTAAGTTAGGCGCTGTCGGTTTTTGTTTTGGCGGCTACATTGTTAATTATTTAGCGGCAGTAGATAGCAATTTAATCAGCGCCGGAGTGCCTTTTTACGGTACTCCAGCCAGCGAAAGTTTACGTAAAAATATTAAAGCACCATTAATGATTCAATTGGGCGAGCTAGATAAACGTGTAAACGCGTCGTGGCCACAGTACGAACAAGACTTAAAAGCCAATAATGTTGAATACACTATGCATATGTATAAAGGGGCAAATCATGGTTTTCATAACGACTCGACAGGTCGCTATGATAAAGACAATGCCGAGCTTGCATGGCAACGTACCGTTGAGTTTTTTAATAAAAAGCTAAGTTAGCGAATAAAAAATAATGCCACCTGCTCTAAGCCGGTGGCATTATTAAGTAGACTAATTAGCTCAGTACGCTTTTATCAATAATTCCTTTCTTTACCAACTGCTGCAAAATAGCTTGGGATTTTGCTCTGCATGCATCACGTAGTAAACGCACCGCTGGGGTTATTGACTGCCTACTTGGGCAAATAAGCCAAAGTTCACCATTAACATGTTGATAATCTTGCATTACAGTAACCACCCTGTCATTGAGTAAATCATCGGCTATATCAAGGGCTGATTTTACAGCCAAGCCTTTACCCGCAACGCACCAGCGCCTTACTAAATCGCCATCGTTTGAGGCGCGCCCGCCATTCATTTTAACTTTATATTTTGACTCACCATCGGTGAATTCCCACGTATTATTTGTAATATCCTGCAACTGATAAAACAAACCTTGATGCGACGCTAAATCATCAGGATGCACGGGAGCCCCATTTCGTAAGAGGTATTCGTCAGTTGCACATAACAAGCGCGGTACGTTACAAATTTTGAAACCATAAACGCTAGCATCATTAGGCGAGCCATAACGAAGCGCTATATCAACTGAGTCACGGTAAAAGTCGATATTACTATCACTTATATGCGTTCTTAAACTTAGCTTTGGATAAGTGTCCATAAGTTCATCAATCCATGGGATCACTAAGTTACGCCCTAAGTCAGATGAAAGGGCAACACGCAATTCGCCTTCTATTTCGTCGTGCTCACCTTTAAGGTTTTGCTTTGCAAGCTCAAGTACTGCCAAAGCCTGCTCACATTGTGGTATGTAGCGCTCCCCAGCAGCCGATAGCCTCAAATGACGTGTTGTACGAACAAATAGTTCACTACCAAGGGCTGACTCAACACGTTTAATAGCAGCGCTTGCTGTGGCTGTACGCATATCTAACTTAGCAGCTGCGAGCGTAATACTTCTAAACTCAGCGACTTTTAAAATAAGTTTTAAATCTTCTATGTTCATGTTATCTATTTATATTTGATAATGATTCAACGATTATGCGGTTTATCTATGTTAAAGCAAGGTCTATTATATATCTATCAGCTCGCCAAAGCATGGCTTGCACCTTATATGTAAACAAACTAGGACATTTATTATGAAAGCCATTGGTTATAAAAAATCTCTTCCTATTACTAACCCTGAATCGTTAATTGATGTTAAATTACCACAGCCAGTTGCAACAGGTCGCGATTTACTTATAAAAGTTAAAGCTATTGCAGTTAACCCAGTAGATTACAAAGTGCGTGCATCTATGCCCCCTGCTGAGGGTGAAGTAAAAGTTATTGGTTGGGATGCCGTTGGTGAAGTTGTTGCAATCGGCGATGCTGTAACGGCATTTAAACTCGGTGATGCGGTTTATTACGCTGGTGATATTACTCGCCCAGGTAGTAATGCAGAATTTCAATTAGTGGATGAGCGCATTGTAGGATTTAAACCGCAGAGCTTAAACGATGCTGAAGCTGCTGCATTACCCCTTACCGCAATAACAGCGTACGAATTATTATTTGAGCATTTAAACATTGTAAAACAAGCTGCTGATGCAACAACAAAATCAGACGAAGTTATTTTAGTAACAGGTGCCGCAGGCGGCGTTGGCTCTATTTTTATTCAAATTGCTAAAGCGATTACTGGCGCAACGGTGATTGCCACTGCATCGCGCGAAAGCTCACAAGCATGGGTTAAAAAACTAGGTGCTGATTATGTTGTTGATCATACAAAACCATTACCCGCTCAAATTGACGCATTAAACATTGGCTCGGTAACACATGTAGCAAGCCTGCACAGTACTGATACTTACTTAGAAGCATATACAGACGTACTTGCACCATTTGGTAAAATTGCAATGATTGACGATCCTGAGTCACTCGATGTAAGTAAATTAAAAATGAAGAGTTTATCTCTACATTGGGAATTTATGTTTGCCCGCTCAATGTTTAACGCCAAAGATTTAATTGAGCAAAGTAAGTTATTAAATCATGTTGCCGATTTGATTGACCAAGGCTACATTCAAACAACGATTGGTAAAAATTTAGGCATTATAAATGCGGCTAACCTGCGTATTGCACACGCAGAACTTGAAGAAGGTCGCTCTATTGGCAAAATAGTGTTGGAAGGTTTTTAATTCCATAAATACTAAACACGCGCTGCCTGAATTAATTGAAGGCACCAATGCAATTGGTGTCTTCAGCCAATATTTCGGGGTGGCTATTAGTGTATTTATATTTATTAAAGAAACTATTACCTAATAATATTTGATAATGATTCAACCATATACCTGTTTATCATATTGTAATAACCCACTACTATCCGTACCTAGCTATATTGATAGGCCTTACTTTACGTAGATATCAATTGAATCAAATAAGTAGAGTGATTTAAAAACACGATATTATTTTTGTAATAAATTTTTAAAAGGGTTTGTTTTTACTAAAACTGACTCAACATAGTAAATACTGGTAAAACACCTACTCAATGGAGAAACTAATGACTCACCCTATTATTAATGACTTAGAAAAGCGTTACACAGCAAAACGTTACGATGCAACGAAACGTGTATCTCAAGACGATTTAGCCGTTATTTACGAAGCTATGCGCCTATCTCCATCATCTATTAACTCGCAGCCTTGGAAATTCATCGTAATTGAATCAGATGAGGCTAAAGAGCGTATGCATAGTACATTTGCTAATAAATTTGCGTTTAACCAGCCACATATTAAAACAGCTTCGCATATAATATTGTTCGCTCACAATCCTAAATATACCCGCGATGACTACGCACAAGTTATTGATGCAGATATTAAAAATGGCCGTACTAAAGCAGAAAATCGCGAACAAGCTTTTGGTGCTTATGCGTTTGTTGATATGAATACTGATGAGCAAGGCGTTAATGAAGAGTGGACTAAAGCACAAACTTACATTGCACTGGGTAACACTATGCATGCCGCTGCACGTTTAGGCATTGATTCAACCCCAATGGAAGGCGTAGATGCACAGCTGATTGGCGAAGTCTTTGAAAAAGAACTTGATGGTTACGTATGCGACGTCGCATTAGTACTTGGCTATCATGATAGCGCTGAAGATTATAATGCTAAATTACCTAAATCTCGCTTGGCAAAAGAGCAAGTTATTCAGATTTTATGAGTAATACGTTATAAACTTAAATGATAACAATATTATAAAAACCACTTATTTAAATAAGTGGTTTTTTTCTTCAAAGCGGTTTAACTTACTTGAAGCTGCGCAGCCTGAATGTATTGTACTAAATCTTCAATAGAAACTACGGTCATATTATGTTTATTAGCATAATCACTCACCTCAGGTAAGCGCGCCATTGAACCATCAGGATTTGTTAGTTCGCAAATTACGCCAAATGGTTTTAAGCCGGCAAGTAGCATTAAATCAACCGATGCTTCAGTGTGACCTCGGCGAACTAGCACCCCACCCGTTTGTGCTTTTAAACCAAATACATGCCCTGGGCGCGATAAATCACTTGGTTTAGCGTTATCGGCTGTCGCCGCTTTTATAGTCGTTACTCTATCAGCAGCAGACACACCTGTTGTAACGCCATGCTTAGCTTCAATAGTGACTGTATAAGCTGTGTTATTTTGACTCGTGTTGTGGGTAACCATTTGCGGTAAGTCGAGCTGTTTAATACGCTCCGCCCCCATGCATAAGCAAACAATGCCGCTGCCTTCGCGGATCATTTCGGCCATTTGAGAAGTCGTTAAATGCTCAGCTGAAAATACAAAGTCGCCTTCATTTTCACGGTTTTCGTCATCAACAACAAGTACGCCTTGCCCTTGCTGTAGTGCAGTAATTGCGCTTTGTACGCGGATTTGGCTTTCGCCGAATTGAGTAAGTAGAGACTGAATCATCATTATATTCCAAATAAAAAATAATAGATTCAGGACACTGAAAGGCATGGCAAAGCCATACAAATAAAATTGCATGAATTAAACCAAAACAGCATTAAAAATGCTCACCAAAAAGCTAGGTTTTAGGTGTACATAAATAAGCTATATTCTCTTTCATCCGGACTATAACCGTCGGCTCTGGCATCTCACCAGATCTGCTTGACCTTTACTTAACTGTAAAAATAAGTTAAATAAAGCGCTCGCGGGCTCGTTTGAGTTACAAGTAACTTTAAACATACCGCCGGTGGGGAATTTCACCCCGCCCTGAGAATTTACAGTAAGCATTAGCACTTACTGCAGGCACATTATACGCCTGTACTTATTTGTTTTTCAAAACTAAATGCGATAAAAACTACGAAAGTTGAATATTTAACGATGCGCACTCCACAATACCTTCGTTTATATCTGCAACCAGCGTACAGGTAGCACCATTGACCAAATTTAAGTTAGGTTGAACGTGCCCTATATCCGCATCAAAAATTACAGGAAATAAACACCCACCTAGCGCTACATCTAACGCATGGCGATAGTCAAAGGCATCGTAATGACCTTGTGTTATTTCACTTCGCCCTAAAACCAAGCCATTGATGTCATCAAATATACCGGCTAATTTTAATGACAGTAAAAATCGTGCAACGGTTGTTGGTGTAAGTTCTGAGTTTTCGAGGTATAAAATAAGCCCTTCGGGCGCACTATCCTTTTTAAACTCATGCAGCGCTAAAAATGGCGAGTCGAGCAATAAACCTACGGTATCTAAACACCCACCAAATAACCGACCAGACATTTCTATGGTACGTTTATCTGTGTAGTTTAAACATTGCCAGTTTGTAGGCTCACTCGGGCTGAGTAATTCGTTCGGGTTTTGCGCGTAATTAGGCTTATTTTTTTGGTATAAAGAAGAAGGACCTTGCTCAAATTTACTACCGGCTTCGTAGGTCAGAGTTTCAAATATTTGTAGGCTATACGGATTTTTTTCATCTGGGTGTAACTGCATAAGATTGGCGCTGTGAAGGGTTGCCCATTGGCACTTAGCAGTGAGTGCACATGCAATAGTACTCACATCAGAAAAACCAACTAACCACTTAGGCTTTGCTTCTTTAATGGCGTTAAAATCAAGTAGTGGCAGTATTTCCATTGCCAGCTCACCACCCATTGGCGGCATAATCGCATCTATTTCATCATCTAATAAAAAACCCATTAGCTGCTTAGCATGCGCTTTAGCATTAAGCTGTTCACGTGGTTTGTTTTGACGTAAAAACTCGCCTTCAACAACATCATACCCTCGTTGTTGTAGTCCATTTATAACTATATCTAATCGTCCGTGATACTTTTCTTTTAGCCCAGATGAAAGCGAGCAAATAGCAATTTTAGAGCCTACTTTTAAAGGCGCTGGGTAAAGTATATTAGCCATTGAGTGTTCCTTTTTAATAATACCAACCTGCATAAATCTTTGATCAATTTAACGAATTAAATTGCACTATAACGTCGTTAAAAGTTTTTTATTTAGAACACTAGATATAAAAACTTTTGCCTAGTTCTAGCGTAATTTTCTTAACGTTAAATAGACCCCATATATAATCAGATTGGTATAAAGTGATTATGTACCTATATCATCATGCTTACTCTTTATGCAATATGAATACCCTGAACAGTATAGTGATTAATTGTTATAGCGACTTATTTAAGGCATAAAAAAACCGATGTAAATACATCGGTTTTTATTTAAAACGTTAAAGTGAGTTATGCGTTAAAGATACTCAACTTCAATGATTTCGTACTCAACGATACCTTTTGGCGTTTGAATAGACACTGCGTCGTCCATTTGTTTACCAATTAAGCCACGTGCAATCGGTGAATTAACAGAAATTAAGTTGTTTTTAATATCTGCTTCATCATCGCCTACGATACGGTATTTTACTTCTGCATCAGTATCTACATTTACTATAGTTACTGTGGTACCAAAAATAACTTTGCCCGTATTTGGCATTTTAGTTACATCGATAATTTGAACATTTGAAAGCTTTGCTTCAATTTCTTGAATACGACCTTCACAAAAACCCTGTTGCTCACGCGCAGCGTGGTACTCAGCATTTTCTTTTAAGTCACCATGTTCACGTGCAACCGCAATATCACTTACGATTT
Organism: Pseudoalteromonas sp. 5Ae-yellow; assembly: GCF_014077565.1. NCBI lineage: Bacteria > Pseudomonadati > Pseudomonadota > Gammaproteobacteria > Alteromonadales > Pseudoalteromonadaceae > Pseudoalteromonas > Pseudoalteromonas sp. 5Ae-yellow. The sequence continues at coordinate 19,302 of NZ_JACGWD010000063.1, read as the reverse complement.
TAGGACGGGTAACTGTTTTTAATTCGTTAAGCTCTTTACGCAGTAAATCTGCGCCACGAACTGTCATCGGAATTGATTGCATACTTTTCTCACTTAACACCAAGGCCCTAGTTGGCCTTGGCACATTTCCTTAGTTCAATCGCAGGTGTAGCTCTTGAACTGACGTCACTTTACTGCGGTCATCTGCTTTATTAGCAGTACAGTTAGCGAATGCCGCGTTCAAGGTTGTCGTATAGTTGGTTTTATTTTGCAATGCACCACGACGTAACACCTTCGAATCTTCGATCGCTTGGCGACCTTCGGTGGTATTAACGATATAGCTGTACTCTTTATTCTTGATATAATCAAGAATATGCGGGCGGCCTTCATATACTTTGTTTACACGTCGTACTTCAATGCCAGCTTCTTCAAGAGCTTGTGCCGTGCCACCAGTTGCGTCAAGTTCAAAACCTAAGTCGGTCATGATTTTGGCTAATTCAACAATACGTGGCTTATCGCTATTACGAACAGATAATAGCGCGCGACCACCGCGTGGTAAAGTGTTGCTTGCACCTAATTGTGCTTTTGCGAATGCTTCGGCGAAAGTATCACCAACACCCATCACTTCACCCGTTGAACGCATTTCAGGGCCACGAATTGGATCCACACCCTGAAACTTAGCAAATGGTAAAACAACTTCTTTAACGCTGTAATAAGGAGGGATCACTTCTTTAGTAATACCTTGGCTTGCCAAAGACTGACCCGCCATACAACGAGCCGCCACTTTTGCAAGCGCTACACCGGTTGCTTTTGATACAAACGGTACAGTACGTGCTGCACGCGGGTTAACTTCAATTAAGTACACTTTGCCATCTTTTACAGCAAACTGTGTATTCATTAAGCCAACAACACCAAGCTCAAGCGCCATGTCGGTTACTTGCTTGCGCATCACATCTTGCACTTCTTGCGATAAAGAATGTGCTGGTAATGAACATGCTGAGTCACCAGAGTGAACACCGGCTTGCTCAATGTGCTCCATGATACCGCCAATAATTACTTGCTCGCCGTCGCAAATCGCGTCAACGTCAACTTCAATTGCGTTATCTAAGAAACGGTCCAGTAATACAGGTGCTTCGTTTGATGCAGATACAGCTTCGGTCATGTAGCGACGTAAATCGTCTTCATCGTATACAATTTCCATTGCACGACCACCTAGTACATACGACGGACGTACAACGAGTGGGAAACCAATTTCAACTGATTTAAGTAGTGCTTCTTCAGTTGAAGTTACTGTTGCATTTTCTGGCTGAAGTAAGTTCAGACGCTCAACAAGTTGTTGGAAACGTTCGCGATCTTCTGCACGGTCAATCGCATCAGGTGAAGTACCAATTACTGGAACACCATTCGCTTCAAGCTCACGTGCTAATTTAAGTGGTGTTTGACCACCGTACTGCACGATAACGCCTTTTGGCTTTTCAACACGTACGATTTCGAGTACGTCTTCAAGTGTAATTGGCTCAAAGTATAGTCTATCAGATGTATCGTAATCGGTAGAAACCGTTTCAGGGTTACAGTTAACCATGATGGTTTCATAGCCGTCTTCGCGAAGCGCAAGCGAGGCATGTACACAACAGTAATCAAATTCAATACCTTGGCCGATACGGTTAGGACCGCCACCAATAACCATGATTTTGTCTTTATCTGTTGGGTTTGCTTCACACTCTTCATCGTAAGATGAGTACATGTAAGCTGTGTCTGAGCTAAATTCTGCGGCGCACGTATCAACACGCTTGTATACTGGCACGATGTTTAATAGGTGACGTTTTTTACGAATTTCAGCTTCAGATACACCAGCAATTTCAGCTATACGTGGATCTGCGAAACCTTTGCGTTTAAGTTTACGTAGGAAGTCGGCATTTAAACCAGCCATACCTACTTCACCAATTTTTGCTTCGTCTTTTAAAATATCTTCTATTTGTACTAAGAACCAGCGATTAACTTTAGTCAGCTCATAAACATCATCAACGCTCATACCATGGCGCATTGCATCGGCAATGTACCAGATACGCTCAGCACCTGGCTCGCGTAATTCGCGAATGATTTTTTCTTTAGCTTTAGGGTCATCAAGTGCAACTATTGGGTTAAAACCTGTTGCGCCCACTTCAAGACCACGTAATGCTTTGTGTAATGATTCTTGTTGGTTACGACCAATCGCCATTACTTCGCCAACTGATTTCATTTGCGTAGTTAAACGATCGTTAGCACCGGCAAATTTTTCAAAGTTAAAGCGAGGAATTTTTGTTACAACGTAATCGATTGAAGGCTCAAAAGATGCTGGAGTTTTACCGCCAGTAATATCGTTTTGAAGCTCGTCAAGCGTATAACCTACTGCTAGCTTTGCAGCAATTTTAGCAATTGGGAAACCCGTTGCTTTTGATGCAAGTGCAGATGAACGTGATACACGTGGGTTCATCTCAATGATAACCATACGGCCATCTTCAGGATTAATACCAAACTGCACGTTAGAACCGCCAGTTTCTACACCAATTTCACGTAATACCGCCATAGAGGCGTTACGCATAATTTGGTATTCTTTGTCGGTTAGCGTTTGCGCTGGTGCAACGGTGATTGAATCGCCAGTGTGAACACCCATAGGGTCAAAGTTTTCAATGGTACAAACAATAATACAGTTATCGTTTTTATCACGTACAACTTCTGTTTCGTACTCTTTCCAACCAATCAGTGATTCATCAATCAATAATTCGTTTGTTGGCGATAAGTCTAAACCGCGCTCACAAATTTCTTCAAACTCTTCCATGTTGTAAGCAACACCGCCACCGGTGCCACCCATGGTGAAAGAAGGACGAATGATACATGGTAAGCCAATTCGGCTCATTGTATCTTTAGCTTCTTCCATTGAGTGAGCAATTTCAGCACGAGGACATTCAAGGCCAATGTTTTTCATTGCTACGTCAAAGCGTTCACGGTTTTCTGCTTTGTCGATTGCATCCGCCGTTGCGCCAATTAGCTCAACGCCGTGCTTAGCCAATACACCGTGCTTGTCTAAATCAAGTGCACAGTTTAATGCTGTTTGACCACCCATTGTAGGCAGTACTGCATCTGGCTTTTCTTTTTCAATAATTTTTTCTACCACTTCCCAGTGAATTGGTTCGATGTAGGTAGCATCGGCCATTTCAGGATCGGTCATGATAGTTGCAGGGTTTGAGTTAACTAATATAACTCTATAGCCTTCTTCTCTAAGTGCTTTACACGCTTGAGCACCAGAGTAATCAAATTCACAAGCTTGACCAATTACAATTGGGCCTGCGCCTAAGATAAGAATGCTTTTTATGTCGGTACGTTTTGGCATTATTACTCCTGTTAAATTAGTGTTTACGCGCTTGCATCAAATCGATGAAGTGGTCAAATAATGGTGCTGCATCGTGTGGACCTGGACTTGCTTCAGGGTGACCCTGGAAGCTAAACGCAGGTTTATCGGTACGATGAATACCTTGAAGCGTTCCATCAAATAATGATTTATGCGTAGCACGAAGCGTACTTGGTAGGCTTGATTCCTGAGCTGCAAAACCATGGTTTTGAGCTGTGATCATAACTACATTGCGGTCTAGGTCTTTAACTGGGTGGTTACCACCGTGGTGGCCAAATTTCATTTTTTCTGTTTTAGCACCTGAGGCAAGGGCTAATAACTGATGACCTAAACAGATACCAAAAATAGGTGTGTCGGTTTCTAAAAAGGCTTGAATGGCTTCAATAGCGTAAGTACATGGCTCAGGATCGCCAGGGCCATTAGATAAGAAGATACCATCAGGGTTTAAAGCAAGTACGTCAGCGGCTGAAGTTTGCGCTGGTACTACTGTAAGTTTACAACCACGGTCTACAAGCATACGTAAAATATTACGTTTTACACCGAAGTCGTAGGCAACAACATGAAACTTTTCATCAGCAGCGTCAAGGGTTTTAAATCCTTCACCTAATGTCCAGCTTGATTCGCGCCACTCAAAATTTTCCTTGGTTGAGACAACTTTTGCTAAATCCATACCTTTTAAACCTGGGAAGGCTTGCGCGGCTTGTAACGCTTTATTTTCGTCTAGCTCGTCACCGGCAACAATACACCCGTTTTGTGCGCCTTTATCACGCAAAATTCGAGTTAGCTTTCTGGTGTCGATGTCCGCAATACCTAAAATATTACGTTCTTTTAAGTAATCATCTAACGATTGCTCGTTACGAAAGTTACTTGCTAGCAGTGGCAAATCACGGATCACTAGGCCTTTAGCCCAAATTTGATTCGCTTCTTCGTCTTCGCTGTTGGTACCCGTATTACCGATATGTGGGTACGTCAAAGTTACGATTTGTTCCGCGTATGATGGATCAGTCAAAATTTCTTGATAACCAGTCATAGACGTATTGAATACCACTTCACCGACTGACATGCCGTCAGCGCCGATTGCAGTACCGCGAAACACTGTGCCGTCTTCTAGGACTAACAGAGCGGATTTAGTCAAGTTAAACCTCCTAACAGTAAAAAACGGGAGTAAGCAATTGCTTAACACCCCGCCAATACCCAGAGGGATCGTCAAAACCAGATTTTTGTGAGCTTAAATTGTTTTACGCAGTCTTAAATGATGCAGATGTAAAGCATTCAACCTTCAATCATTTTTCTTGCCTAAAACTATTTTCATTCCCACTGAAACCCTGGATTTACTAGCCACTTGGGTATAATTGGAAACACGCATTTAGTAATTTTTGGCAAATTGGCTGCATATTACATGAAGTTGCTATTTAGGTCTAACATTATTTGGTTAATTGTTACAAATAAGTCACTGTAGGTGAAATTAGACCCAAACAGTTAAAATAGTAACTAAACTACTTAAGATCTAGCACATCTTGCATATCATAAAGTCCAGCAGGTTTGTTTTTTAACCAGCTTGCAGCCCTTATAGCACCTAGAGCGAACGTCATTCTCGAACTTGCTTTATGTGTTAATTCAAGCCTTTCGCCCATTGTAGCGAAGTATGCGGTATGTTCACCTACTATATCGCCACCTCTTAGGACAGAATAACCAATCTCATTTTGAGATTTCGCTGTTTCTATTTGGCTTCGGTCATATACCGCAACCTCGTCGTGATCCCAGCCTTTCGCTTGCGCGATTGACTCACCTATTGCCAGTGCAGTACCCGATGGTGCATCTATTTTATGACGGTGATGCGCTTCAAATATTTCGATATCTAAATCGTCACCAAATTTAGTCGCTGCAGTTTGCACAAGGTTAAGTAATACATTGACACCTACGCTGTAATTTCGCGCAAATACAACAGGGATATGTTTAGCGGCATCGTGTAATAGCGCCATATCATCATTTGTTAAACCTGTTGTGCCAATCACCATAGGAATTTTTTGTGCAACAGCTGTTTTTAAATGGTTTTTCATACCCGCTGGCAGCGTAAAGTCGATTAAAACATCTACATCATCTATTGTACTTTCGTCGCTAAAGCTAACACTGTTATCGGCTGCGCTATTTACTTTATTTACATTAATGCCCAATAGCGATGAACCACTACGAACATATGCGCCTGTAAGTTGTGTTTGCTCTTTAATTGTCGCGGCTTCTAATAGGGCTAAGCCCATTCTGCCGTTAGCACCAAAAACACCTATTCGATTTGTAGTCATGGTTTTTACCTAATTTTATTTGAATCCGTTTATTAGCTATATATCCGGACATTGCAAAATACGCAGGTGGGTATTTTTATGCAGTTGGATAAATATTAATCGCTGAAAATCGCGTTGCTTTATAGATATTATCTAAAAGTCATGCAATAGTCAGGTGACCTTTTAATTTAATAATAATAACAATACCAGTTTACTTTAGCCATCTATACATTTAAACTTCTCTTTCGCGTCGATTTGGTCTTTGGCTTGCGGACGCTGCGGCTAACAACTTTTTAAAATAAAAAGTTGTACTGCTAAATTCAGCTAAAAGAGGAGTTTTGGCTGTGATAAATTTTACTGGTTATGAGGATTATGATGCAGCCATCATTTAATAAAAACAAAGCAATACTTTCTTTACTTCCCCTACTTACCTTTGTAGCGCTATTTTTAGGCTCAGGTTTGTATTTGCAATCGCAAGGGGTTGATTATGCTTTTTACCAACTACCTGCACCTGTTGCTATATTGCCCGCCATCATGCTTGCGTTTATTTTAAATAAAGGCACGGTAAACCAATGTGTAGAGACCTTTATTAAAGGTGCCGGACACAACAATATTATTACCATGTGTTTAATCTACTTACTTGCAGGTGCCTTTTCGGCTGTGGCAAGTGCAACCGGTGGAGTAGATGCGGTAGTAAATGCAGGCTTATCACTTATTCCACCTTCGTTATTGCTCCCTGGTTTGTTTTTAATTGCGGCCGTTGTTTCTACTGCAATGGGAACGTCAATGGGTACGATTGGCGCCATTGGCCCTATCGCTTATGCGGTATCAATTAAAACAGGTATAGACCCAGCATTAATGGCAGGTACGATTGTATCTGGCGCTATGTTTGGCGATAACTTATCTATTATTTCAGACACCACTATTGCAGCTACGCGCACTCAGGGCTGTGAAATGAAAGACAAGTTTAAAGAAAATCTTAAAATTGCAGTCCCTGCAGCCATTCTAACAATCGCCCTGTTGTTTTATTTAACACCTGCTGCACAAGTAGTTGAAACTAAAGACTATGATATTTGGTTAGTACTTCCTTATGCCTTTATTTTAGTGTTAGCAGTTGCTGGCTTGAACGTATTTGTAGTGTTGTTTAGCGGTATTATTTTTGCCGCATTAATGGGCTTTACAGGAAGTTACGAAGGCGCAAGCTTTGTAAAAGACATTTACAAAGGCTTTACTGATATGCAGGAAATATTTTTACTTTCTATGTTTATTGGTGGCTTATCTGAATTTATTCGTATCAACGGTGGTCTTGATTACATTGCTCAAAAAATTCAAGCGATTACTAAAATCATTGCAAAATGGCACCGTAAAGTGGCAGATCAATTAGGTATCGCTGCGTTAGTTTTAACAAGTAATGTATGTATTGCTAATAACACAGTGTCTATTATTGTCGCGGGTCCTATTGCTAAAAAGCTAGCAGATGACGGTGAAATAAGCGGTAAACGCTCTGCCAGTTTACTTGATATATTTGCCTGTGTTACACAGGGTTCATTGCCATACGGTGCCCAAGCATTGTTATTAGGTGCTACGTTTAAAATTAGCCCGTGGGAAGTATCAACGTCTTCTTATTACTGCTTTATTTTAGCATTTACAGCCATTGCAGTTATTTGCTTACGCCGTAATAAAGCATAGTTTAAACACCGACACTATGTTGTAGCTTAATAAGTAAGCTGCAACATATGTTAAAATAATACTCTACATATCAATCACTTTTGCTATAATGCGCGCCTTCGCGTGTCACTAAAATTATAGTTAAATACAGATATGAAATTTAAAAAATTACTTCCTCTCGTTACTTTTACATCAATTGCTTTATCGTCTTCTGCTTTTGCGGCTAATTGGAGCAGCACAGCACTACATATTAATAATGGCAACCAAAAAAACCCATTCACTGAGCAAGAGTCAAACACCACTGTTTACTCGGTTCAACATGCATCGGGTTACGATTACGGCGATAACTTCTTTTTTATCGATTACAGTAAAGACGATACCGATGATGGTTACCAAGATGCTGATTTTTATGGTGAGTGGTATTCAACGGTAAGCTTATCGGCCATTAGCGGCGAAAAAATTGGCGCAGGCGCATTATTAGATGTGGGCCTTACCGGTGGTATTAACGTTGCTGGTGACTCTAAAGTAATGAAATACTTGCCTGGTGTTAAATTAAGCTGGGATGTACCTGGATTTAACTTTTTTCAAACGCTGTTCACAGCTTACATTGACGATAGTGAAGGTGTAGCAAAAGGCGGTGCTCCTATTGAAACAAATAGCTGGATGCTTGATGTAGCTTTTGAATATCCTTTCACTATTGGCTCACAAAAATTTAGCTTTAAAGGCCACGCTGAATACATTGCAGAGCGTGAAGATGAATTTGGTAACGATGTAGAGGCGTGGATACTCGCACAGCCTATTTTAGTATGGGATATGGGCCACGCTATTCAAATGAAAGAAAACACACTACTGTTGGGTATGGAATTACAATACTGGCACAATAAACTAGGTACTGAAGTCACTGAGTCAGTGCCACAAATCCATATTGAGTGGACGTTTTAAGCTTTAACGATACTCGTTTTACCCTACATTAATAAGCGAAGCTCTCTTTTAGCTTCGCTTTTTTCATCTCCAAATTAAACAACGTTGAGCATGACAAAGCCTCAATTGAATAGTACTTAATGTTTGGTTACTATAATGAATTATTCTGAGTTTTATATATTAGAGCTAATATTATTTGTCCTTAATTGGAGTAACCAAATGTCGTCGATTAAAGTTATTTGCTTTTCTACTTTATTGTTATTAACAAACAATGCATTAGCGAGCACAACGCAAGATACCTCTTCACTTTCTTATGATGCGCTTTTAAGCAGTTACCAGTACGACTTTAAAGTAAATTACTTTAACATTGAGTCACAAAAACAGTCTCTTAAAATGGCCTATATTTACTTAAAGCCTACCAAATCCGACATGCCTACAGTGACGCTTATGCACGGCAAAAATTTTAATGCAGATTACTGGACTACCACTGCGCAATACCTGCAATCTTTAGGCTACGGCGTATTAATTCCTGATCAAATTGGTTTTGGAAAATCATCTAAACCAACTAATTACCAGTATTCATTTGCGGCTCTTGCTAACCATACTCATGCGTTAATGGACTCACTTAATATAAAAGAGTCAATTGTATTAGGGCACTCTATGGGTGGGATGCTAGCGAGTCGTTTTGCATTAATGTACCCAAACACAACTAGTAAATTAATTTTACTTAACCCTATTGGGCTTGAAAACTATCTGCAGTATGTTGATTACAAAGATACAAATTTTTTCTATAAAAACGAATTTTCAAAAACGCCAGAAGGCGTAAGAAAATACCAACAAAAAAATTACTACGATGGTAAGTGGAATGCCACATATTCAGCCTTAACCGACTTTATAACAGGGCAAATACAAGGCCCAGATAAAGAACAAATGGCATGGGTAAATGCAAAAACATACGATATGATTTTCACTCAATCTGTAATAACCGAATTTAAAGATTTAACTGTACCGGTTAAATTAATTATTGGTACACGCGATAGAACTGGCCCTGGCCGTAACTGGAAAAAAGACGGTGTTGATTACGAGCTTGGTCGATATGATAAATTAGGCAAACACGCTGCAACACTTATACCTGACGCACAATTATTTGAACTGGATAATTTAGGGCACCTGCCGCACATTGAAGATTTTGAACGCTTTAAAAATGTATTTAAACAAGCACTTGCTGCTGAATAACCACGCTTAAAAACTAAAATAAAACCCCTGTAGGTAAATACCTACAGGGGTTTTATTTTAATTACGCATTAATACTAAACGCACACTACTTCAAATAGTAAAGCGCTTAACTACAGTGTGCATTGTGGGTTTTTACCCTGTGCTTTAGCAGTGCTTTGCTCGCTAAGTGCTTTACTCATTTGCGCTTGTAAATTTTTAATACGGTTACTTGGCGCTGGGTGAGTAGATAAAAACTCAGGGGTTGTACCGCTGCCCGCTGCACTCATATTTTCCCAAAGTGTAACCGACTCTTGTGGATTAAAACCCGCCTGTGCCATTAAATCCAGACCTATAGTATCGGCTTCTGATTCGTGAGAGCGGCTAAATGGTAAAACAACTCCATATTGTGCGCCCAAACCTAAGCCTTGCATAATTTCGTTACGGTATTGAATATTACCCATTTCAAGTGCAGCACTACCAAGCTGCATACCGGTATCTAAAATAGAGCTTTGTGAAACACGCTCATTAGAATGCTCAGCAATTACGTGCCCTACTTCGTGCCCTAGCACTGTTGCTAATTGGTCTTGATTGGTGGCTATTTTTAATAAGCCCGTATGAACCCCAATGTAACCCCCAGGTAATGCAAAAGCGTTAGCAGATTCATCTTCAAATACCACTACTTCCCAATTTTGCGACGCGTATTCTTTTGGTAATACAGCCACTACTTTTTCAGCAATACAATTCACATAAGAATTTGTTTTAGCGTCTTTATTTATTGGCTGAGATGCTTTCATTTCGGCAAAGCTAGCTGTGCCCATTTCACTCATTTGTTGATCTGAGTAAAGCGCTATTTGAGTACGTCCTGTTGGTGACGTTTTACAACCGGCTAAAACGGCTGTCGCTAATACTGCAAGTACTAGTTTTTTCATGATAATTCTCTTAAGTAATGAATTTTTTATTGCTTGTAGAATAGCAAACACAGTACCAATTTAAAATATTTGCTTTATGTACCGTTATATTAAAAAAAAGCAATATGACGATAAACTTAGCGGGCAAACTAAGTTTATCCAAATACAATGCCCTGTTACACTATAACCCTTGTTTTTAGTGATTGTTGAGTTTACACATGGACGCCTCAGCCTCGTCTTTTAATACCCGTATTTTATTGCCTTTATTGGCCAGTATAGTGGCGATTACGCCATTGGCGATAGATATGTACTTACCTGCCATGCTGGTAATTGCAAACGATTTACACACTAATATGCCCAATGTACAAATATCGTTGAGTATTTACTTAGCAGGCTATTCATTAGGGATGCTATTTTTTGGCCCCATTGCCGATCAAATTGGCCGCCGTAAGCTCGCACGTATTGGCTTAACCCTATTTGGCGCAAGCTCACTTGCACTCGCATTTACAACCGAAATCCATGCGTTTTGGACTCTTAGAGCAGTGCAAGCATTTACGGGAGCGGCAGCAACGGTTGTAGTACCGGGTATTATTCGCCATATTTATCAGCAAAATACAGCTAAGGGAATGTCGTATGTGTCGATGATTATGATGGTAGCACCGTTAGTTGCCCCCTCTGTTGGTTCGTTTATTTTAGGATTTTCTGTTTGGTCAACAATATTCTTGGTTCTTGCTGGTTATAGCTTTTTAATATTGGCGTTTGTGCAAGTGTATCTAATTGATATTCCTATTCACAAAAATGAAAAAAAGGGTCTCGCTCTGTTTTTCGACAGCTATAAAACAGTACTCAGTAATAAAGATGCACGTGCCGACATACTCAGTTCTATGTTTGTATCGTTTGGATTTTTTTGCTTTTTGACCTCAGTACCATTTATTTATTTAGATTTATATGAAGTGTCAGAACAGTTATTTGGTGTGTTATTTGCGTTTAATGTAATGGCGCTGATGTTTGGTAACTTTTTAAATACGCGAATTGTACCAAGGCTGGGCTCTCGGAAAATGCTCTATATTGGGCTTACATTTGGATTTGTATCGGGGCTGGCTTTGCTAACATTTAGCTTATTGCATTTATCACTTTATTATATTGTGGCTGCTATTGCGCCATTAATGATGAGCTTAGGCGTCACTGCAAGTAATGCTGACTCGCTAATATTAATGAAGTTTGAAAAAAACACAGGCACGGCAACGGCCGTAATTGGCACACTTCGTTTTGGCAGTGGCGCGTTAGTTGGCCCACTACTCGCTATTATGCATGCAAAAAGCGCAGTGCCATTTTCAAGTCTAATGTTTAGCGCTGTGTTGCTTACTATGCTCGTACAGTTAATTCACTATAAAAAAGACAAAAAAAATGCCTCAATATGAGGCATTTTTTAAAACTAATAATTCAATTAAGCATCAGCAGCTTTAGAAACCATAACCATTGCAGGGCGTAATAAACGACCATTTAATGTATAACCTTTTTGCATAACAGCAAGTACTGTATTAGGTGTTACATCGTTACTTGGTTGAATTGACATTGCTTGATGAAAATCTGGATTAAACTGCTCACCTTGTGGGTTTACAATTTCAACACCAAACTTTGCAACAGCATCGTTAAAGCTTTTAACTGTCATATCGATACCTTCAAGCAACGGCTTTAAAGTCTCATTTTCTTTATCAGAAAACTCAATAGCACGCTCAAGATTATCAATTACAGGTAGTAATTCGTTAGCAAATTTTTCTAGTGCAAACTTATGCGCTTTTTCTACATCTTGTGCTGCACGACGACGAATGTTGTCTACGTCTGCTGCAGCACGAACAACACCATCTTTTTGATCAGCAATAGTTTGTTTAGCAGCTTCAAGCTCTGCATATAGCATAGCTATTTCTGCTTCAGGGCTTTGCTCTTCTTCTGCATGTTGATCAGCGGCTTCTACTGCTGCTTCTACATCAGCCTGCATTTTAGAAATTTCTTCGTTTAATTCTACTTCTTGCTCAGGGTTTTGTGTCTGCTCAGACATAAAATACGTGCTCCAATTCTTTACAACTGCGGTAATTATGGGGATTGAATAAAAAGATTCAAGAGTTAGATGCCTCAATTAATTTAAATTCTCGAATTATTTCTTCGATTTGCGCTGATTTAGGGCAAATTATACAAAAGCGGCTTTGGTATTCTTGATTTTGAAAGTACGGCACGCTTATTACGATCAATTCATCACACTCAGTAAAAGGCAATTTTTCGCTATTAAGTACCGATACACCGTTTTTAAAAGCGAGTTTATCTTCTACATAATTTAAAAACGAAACACCAATATTTAAACTTTGCTCACAATCGATTTGTTTATAGAGGTAATTTTCGCCAACTACAATACTATTATCTGAGCCTAATTTTTGACTTAGTTGTCGCGTCCATTGATTAAGCGAATCATGACAATTTCGAGGCGCTGTATTTGCCATCGCCTGCATACGATACAAACCCTCCATAAGAGTTTGTTGGCTAAATACGGTGTTCAACCATGTTGCAAACTGATAACGAACAGAATCTGACGAATCATGAGGTTTATCAATACAAATGTTGTGGCTCTGCCCAGCCCTGTCTATTAATAGAATAAGCCAGTCGGTAGAATCAAAATCAAGCACTTCTACTCTAAACACTTGCTGCGAGCTGACTTGTGGTAAACCAACACAACAACATATTTGGTATTTTTGGCTCAAACCATGTGCTAGTTCAACGAGTTGTGATTGCTCTGGTTGCCAATAATTAGCAATGTCAGCGAGTGGAAAAAACTCGTCAAACCAATAATCAAACCCTTCATTTGTGGGCACTCGTCCTGCAGATGTATGAGGTGAATACAATAGCCCCACTTTTTCTAAGCGAGCCATAGCATTACGAACCGTAGCCGAGCATACTGCCATGCCTTTGAGCTTGGCAATTTTTGTTGATGGAACAGGCAAGCCTTCACCATTACAGTACATGTTCATAACAGCTGAAAAAATTTGCTGATCTCGTGAGTTTAGTTTCATGGTATCTACATCTTGTTGCATGAAAGAGATATCGGGGCGTCTAGTTGTTTTTCAAGTCGTGCAGTTAACTGACTGCGAATAAAATTGAAGGTTTATAATATTGCTATAATCTGTATTTTCAAACACTTCTGTTTTGAGTTACTCTACAATTATTAAATCTTTTTGTGCGTACATTATGGACTCTCCTTTTAATACCATTGGACTAATTGGCAAACCTAATCACCCGGGAGCCGCTGCTACCCTTCAGCGCTTACATACATTTCTACTTGCGCTTGGTTTTGAGGTAATAGTAGAAAAACGCACAGGGAGTCAATTAGACGATATCCCGCATGACAAACTTGTTAAGTTAGTCGACCTAGGAGAACAAGCCGATTTAGCTATTGTTGTAGGCGGTGACGGTAACATGCTTGGTGCTGCACGCGTGCTTGCGCGCTTTAACATTGCTGTAATTGGAGTAAATAGAGGTAACCTTGGCTTTTTAACTGATTTAAACCCTGAAGGGTTTGAAGCGAGCTTAGAGCAAGTCCTCAGTGGTGAGTACCTTGAAGAAAAACGCTTTTTATTAGAAGTAGAAGTATATCGCCACAACGAATTAAAGAGTGCAAATTCTGCCGTTAACGAAGCGGTACTTCATGCCGATAAAGTAGCGCATATGATTGAGTTTGAAGCTTTTATAAATAATGACTTTGTGTTCTCTCAGCGCTCTGACGGTTTAATAGTATCAACCCCTACTGGCTCTACGGCATATTCACTTTCAGGTGGCGGGCCAATTTTAACGCCAGAGCTAAATGCAATATCGTTAGTGCCTATGTTTCCTCATACCTTATCTAGCAGACCTTTAGTGGTCGATGCCGATAACGAAGTACGCTTAAAGCTAAGCCTAGAAAATACAGATAGCTTGCAAGTAAGTTGCGACAGCCATGTTGTGCTTGCCGTATTACCCGGCGATGAGGTAGTAATTAAAAAAGCGGATAAACAATTGCGCTTAATTCATCCAAAAAATTACTCGTACTACAACGTTTTACGTACAAAACTAAATTGGGGTAGTCGTTTGTACTAATTTTATTGCCAAAAGTTAAACGATAGAGCAAAATATTAGTAACAACTAAAAATTAAACATTTCAGGAACAAACGGCAATGACTTATGTAGTATTCTTTGCTTTACTGCTATTAATTACACTTTTATACAGTTACCTCAAAATTGAGAGTAATCGCAAAAAAGCAATCGAAGCTAGAAAAAAGCTATTTAATGAACGTGTTTCGCATGTAAATTCACGCCTTAGAGTAAAACTTAATGATCTTCTTGATGCTAAAATAATTCGCCCAAAATACGTTCCTCGTATTCAAGCTATTGTAAATAATTTTTTTGTTGTTCAATCGCATACAGAAGAGAATTTACAGCAACTTGAAGATACCGCTGACCTACTAATTAATACGTTGTCCAACGAGTTAATTAAAACTAATCAAACGAATATAATCCAACCATTGATTGATAATATACAGTACTTTGTATCTGAGTTACCTCAGCAAGGAATTTTATACAATAAGAGTTTTTACCTAAATACTTTACCTCCACTTATCGGGCTACTTAAAACCGAAGACGTTATACAAACTACTGATATTGTTGATGATCAAATTGATACCTCCCCAAAAACTTCTGATACACAATTTACTCAAGATGTAAGCGTTGCATAAATAATAAAAAATTAATTTGCAAAAAACCAAAACACTGTATAAATTAACAGTTAATTGACTGGATGGATAAACAGTATGTTAATTGGTTTAGAAGTTAAAAATTTTGCAATTGTTAGTAATTTAAGCACAGAATGGCGCAGCGGTATGACCGCGATCACAGGCGAGACAGGTGCTGGTAAATCTATTGCTATTGATGCGCTATCATTATGTTTAGGTGAACGAGCTGAAGCATCAGCAGTGCGCCCAAGCTCTGATAAAGCAGAAGTATGCGCTCAATTTGACCTAACAGATTTACCGCTAGCTCAATCGTTTTTAGAGCAACATATGCTAAACAATGACGATAATGAATGTTTATTGCGTCGTGTTGTTTGCAAAAATGGACGCAGTAAAAGCTATATTAATGGCAGTGCCGTTACCGCATCACAATTAAAAGAACTTGGTCAATATTTAATATCTATTCATGGACAACATGCCCACCAACACTTATTAAAAGCTGAGCATCAGTTACAGCTTTTAGATGCCTATGCAGGGCATCACCACTTAGTAAATGATGTAAATAACAACTATAAACAGTTTGCTAACTTACAAAAAGAATTTAAACATTTAGAGCAACAACAGCAGCAACAAGCAGCGCAAAAACAATTGTTAGAATACCAAGTTGCAGAGCTCGATGAGTTTGCCTTACAAGAAAGTGAGTTTGATTTAATTGAGGCCGAGCATTACAAACTTAGTAATAGCCAAACAATATTAGAATCGTGCCAACGTGAATTACAATATTTATATGAAAGTGATGAACAAAATGCTTGTTCAATGCTGCAGCACAGTGCCCAACAATTCGCTGAGCTGGCTCAATACGACGAAAGCTTAGCGGGCGTAGCAGCGCTCCTTAGTGAAGCCGCAGTACAAGTTGAAGAAGCAAGCCGTGAAGTTCGAAATTATACTGAGCAAGCAGATTTAGACCCTGCTCGTTTAGGTGAAGTAGAAAATAGACTAAGCGGTGCGATGGATTTAGCGCGTAAGCATCACATAAAACCACAGCAGCTAGTTGAGTTTCATCAATCGATTGCTCAAGAGCTTGAGTCAATAAGTAATAATAGTAATCGTCTAGAGCAACTAGAGTCAGAAATAGAAAGCGCGTTACTTAGTTATAAGCAAGCTGCCGATGAACTAAGTAAAAGTCGCTATGAGTATGCTAATACACTTAACACACTAATAAGTGAAAGCATGGCTAATTTATCGATGGAAAACGGTGTATTTGAAATAGCTTTAACTCAAGAGAGTAGCCGCGCACCAAATAGCTTAGGGTACGATAATGTGTCGTTTTTAGTATCAACTAATCCTGGGCAGCCACTTCAGCCGTTAGCTAAAGTAGCCTCAGGTGGTGAGCTTTCGCGAATTAGCCTTGCTATACAGGTAATTATTGCCCAAAAAGTAACAACCCCAACGCTTATTTTTGATGAAGTTGATGTAGGTATTTCTGGCCCTACGGCATCAGCCGTAGGCAAACTATTGCGCCAGTTAGGTAAGTCTACTCAAGTGATTTGTGTTACCCATTTACCGCAAGTTGCTAGTAGCGCACACCAACAATTTTTTGTAGCTAAAGAAATAGCACAAGGCGAAACGTTCACTCATATGCTGCCTTTGAATAAAGATGGTCGTATTAATGAAATAGCTCGCTTACTTGGTGGTGATAATATCAGTAAAACAGCTAAAGCGAATGCTAAAGAACTAATAATGGCCCATGCCTAATATTGGTTAATAGAGCTTTGAAGGATTAAATAATGCACAGTACTTTAGTTAATTTTTGTATCATTTTAAGTTGGTTTTTATTAGCGCTAAGCAGCTGTTTAATAATTTTTAGTAAATATAAGCATACTTACTTTAAACAGCGTTTACTGAGGTTTTTAAATAGCTTTTTAGTTCTTCAGATAATCGCCGTAGCCTATTACTTTACTAGCGAAAAAATAAATAACCTAAGTGACTTAGGCATCAGTTATTGGCTATTAATTACAATGCAGATTGCCTGTAATGCAATGTGTTACATGAGCGTAAAGCGCAGAAAGGCTAAAATAAAGCCATCACTTGATTCGTTTTCAATGGATTAAAGTAGATAAACTTTTAAGAAGAACACGTTCTGTTTTTACCTTGCGCTTTTGCTTTATAAAGTAGTTCATCAGCACGCTTGATATCAAGATCAATTGAGCGTTCGGCACTTGCAGAGATAACACCAATACTTAGCGTAATATTGGTACTATCTGAAAATAAGCTCACAGCTGAAGCTTTAAGGGTGTTGTGGATTTTTTCTGCAACTTGCTCCCCCTGCTCAACTGTTGCATCTGGAATAACAATTAAAAACTCCTCTCCGCCCCAACGTGATGCAATCGCATTTTTTGGAATACTTTTATCAAAGGTTTTAGCTAACTGAATAAGTGCTTCATCGCCAAAATCATGGCCGAATTGATCATTAATCTTTTTAAAATTATCTACATCAGCTAATAAAATTACAAAAGGAGTATTATTATCTTTCAGCTCACTTTTGAAAGCCACAAGCTTATTCATGGTATAGCGACGGTTTGGCAGGTTGGTGAGTGGATCTATAGTTGCTAAAAATTCATTTTTTTTGCTTAAAGCAATTAATTTACTGCTGTATTTTTCTCTTGAAAATTCGTAATAACCACTCAACGATGCAACAATTATAAAAGCGAGTATGATTCTGACTGGAAACTGCTCAGGATTGTAGTCATATATATTAAATGTATCAGCGCAATAAAAACCGAGAACAATCGCCGATAAAAATAAAACAATATCAAACGTCCCTCGTTTAAGCCCTCGAATTGAATAAGTAACAGGAGACACTATAAATATCCATATAGGCCCTGTACCTTGTGCTCCTCCTGTAAGTACAAGATAAAACATTAGTGCATACAGGTTATATAAAATTACAGTTGCAGACTTCTCTACACCTCTACCTATATTAAACGCCGATAAGTAAACAAACGAAGAAACAACCAAAGTAAATGCTAATAAATAGCTGTTGTTAATAAATGCCAAGCTAGCCATCGAAAACGTTGCTATAAACCCTATTGAGGAAAAGAACCGAACAATGAGCTTAATTTCTAAATTGTTTGAGTATTCGTACATAATTTCTATTTATTTTATTTGTATATAAAAGCAAACTTATAGATATAAAGTAAGCAAACCGTAAACAGCGTGCAATAATGAACCTACTTTATATTTAAATCAACTATTAAGGTTAGTAATTAACACTGACAATTGTGCACATATTTTTAGCCTCTTGCATTTATCTCAGGTAAGTACATTTTTACGATATTAAATTGCTTGGCACTAATACCATTTACTAAAATTATATAAGTACGCCCTTTTATTCCTGCAATAATCGAACTGACTGGTAGTCAAAGAATATATAAACCTGCACAGTTAAAGTTGGTAGTAACTATTCTATGAATTGTGCCTGGCCCCAGCAAATAACACATTAATCAATAAAAGTGCCGCTACAAGAAAATACACGCATTATACCAATCCGCAATAATACTCAATCAATTTCAAGGATTGAACTTGGCACTAACTGTGTTAAAACTTTCGAGATACGACTGCATGAATACAAAGCAATGTAGAGGTAATTGCCGAGAACACCTAAGTAGCAAAACTTTAGCCCCATTATCGACATAATTTTGTTATCTCAAAATAGATCACTTAATTAACCGAATTGGTATTAGAGTATATAAACGACATAGAAGAAAGAAGTGTCGATAACGTTTATATATATGAAACGAGCCCTGAAAGCCGCTTAGTAGATACCCAAAGAAATCGCATTTGGCTTATAAAGAACAACCCATAATAACAAAGCAGTTTCTTTGAAAGTTACTATATAAGGTTACTACATGAAGTTACTAACAAAAGGTGTTGCTCAAGAAAGCCATACAAGAGATGGTATAAATATAGCACCATTTGTCACTAATTACGTTGACATTACATTTGGATAAAACAAATAAAAAAGCAAGCCAGTTGGCTTGCTTCTTATTCATTTTATTAATACGAACAATTAGGGGCTGTTGATCTTTGTAGTACATATATCAATCAGCCCACATTGGTAGCCACATCATAGTAAATGCTAAAGCGAGCATTGAATGATAATTTCGTTCAAGCTTTTCATACCGCGTGGCTAT
>NZ_JACGWD010000081.1:0-17812 GCF_014077565.1 Pseudoalteromonas sp. 5Ae-yellow | reverse complement strand
GATGGCTTGCTCAATCGGCGTTTAGAAAATAAGCCGAAGGGATAGAAGAATACAGGAGCCGTATACGAGGCCCGTACGTACGGTTCTGTGAGAGGGATGAGGCAAAAGCCTCACCCTACTCGATGTACCAAAATCAGTACTCTTTTTTAGTCTTTGGTTTTATTTAATAAGTGGTGCTGATGAATCGCGCTGCATTAAAGTAGGTTCAAAAAAGCGATTTATAACGAGGTTTTTATTTTGATATACGTCTTTAAGCACTAGTTTAGCTGCCATTTCGCCCATTTTCCCGACCGGATTATCTATGGTCGTGAGTGTAGGGTATAGGTAGTTTGCAAAAATAACGTTATCAAATCCAACAATCGATAAATCAATTGGTAAGTTATAACCGTGCTCTCGTGCATACTTCATGGCACCGGAGGCCATTTCGTCATTGGCGCATACCAGTGCAGTAAAGCTAAGTTTTTCATCAATAAAATGTTTTAAGCCTTTACTACCGCCAGTTTCGTTAAAGTCGCCAATATAATAAAGCGTAGGATCAAATTTAACACCAGCCTCTGTAAGCGCTTGTTTGTGACCTTCAAGTCTATTAAATGCATCGGCTTTAAACTGCGGACCTGCAATGTACGCTATTTGTGTATGGCCTTGATTTAATATCGATTTAGTGGCTAGGTAACCACCTAATTGATTATCTAGGCTGATACAGTTGTCTTTTAGTTGCTCTACGTAACGGCTCATTAAATAAACGGGTGTAGAGCCTTGGCTTAATTTTATTAGGTAGTCGTCTGAGACGGCTTCAACGTGCAAAATAATGGCATCGCAGCGTCTGCTAATTAAAAACTCAATGCCTTCTTGTTCTTTGTCTTCTTCACTGTGTCCGGTGGTAATAATAACGTGTTTACCCGCAGCACGAAGCTCTGATTCAATACCTGCCATCATTTGGGCAAAGAAAGGACCATGTAACTCAGACACTAAAATACCGACACTGTTAGTACAGTTAGAGGCTAAAGATTGCGCTATTGAATTAGGCTTGTAGCCAAGCTGCTCCATGGCATCAAGCACTTTTTGTTTGGTTTTATCGCTTACACGGGTATTTTTGTTCATCACGCGAGAAACGGTGGCTAACGATACGCCCGCAAGCTCTGAGACTTGATAAATTGTTGCCATGTTATTTGTTCACTCGCTTATCCTTAACTACTTCGGCTAAATAATACCTTAGAGTATATATCTTAACTAGCTGTTAGTTTAGATTGAATATTTTCAACAACCTGATTAGTCAGTGTATATTTTTTCATTATGTAGGCAACAAATAAAGATCCAAAAGCAGGTAACACAGTAAATGAAAGTAAAATACCGTGTTGAGTATCAAGTGTTTGTACTACATCGGCCTGATAACTGTAAAAAGATAACAACCAGCCTGCAATTGCGCCGCCTACCGCCACGCCCATTTTAATAAAAAATATGACGCCTGAATAAACTAAACCCGTAATGCGTACACCTGTTTTTTCATGCCCGTAATCTATGGTGTCGGCCATTTTTGCCCACAACAAAGGGGTTGCCATATCTAAAAAGAATTTCCATAAAATAAAGGCAGTAAATGCGAGTACTAATTGATCTTTACTAATAAAGTAACTAAAACCACAAATAGCGGCGGCAATAACTTGTAAGCTTATATAGGCTTTTATTTTACAAAAGCGCTTTGCAAGCGGTTGAGCTAAAGCACACCCTAGCATGCTTGCTGCAACGCCTAGTGTCATAAATAAGGTGATTAAATCGTCTCGACCTAAATAGTATTTTACGTAGTAAACAGCAAGCGTAAGCCTTAATACTTGACCGGTAAGTAAAAAAAACGCAGCTAAGCAAAGTGTTCGCCATTGATCGTTTTTAATTAATGCTTTAACACTTTGGGTAAAAGGAATGTTTTGCTCTTTTGGCTGTTGTATACGCTCTTTTGTGCCTAAAAAACAAAGTAAAAAAAGTACAAAGCCTAAAATGCTCATTGCAGTCATGGTGTATTGATAGCCCTTAGCTGCATCGCCTTGGCCAAAGTACTCAACCATTGGCATAGTACAACCCGCTACTATTACGCCGCCTAACATACCAAATACAAACCGGTAAGACTGAATAGTCACGCGCTCTTTTACATCTGCAGTAAGTACACCGCCCAGTGCACAATAAGGAATATTGATAGCGGTGTAAGCCACCATAAGAAGTGTGTAAGTAGTAAAGGCGTAAATTATTTTATCGGTGCCTTCTAAATCAGGCGTAGTAAACGCTAAAATACTAATAATGGCAAAAGGAAGTGAAAGCCAAAGTAGGTAGGGGCGAAAGTGCCCCCAGCGCGTATGTGTTTTGTCAGCAAGGTTGCCCATTAATGGGTCGGTTACGGCATCAAAAATACGTACTGCTAAAAACATAGTACCGACAACAGCGGGTGATAAACCCACTACGTCTGTGTAGTACAGCATTAAAAACATCATAACTGTTTGAAAAATGATATTACTGGCGGTGTCGCCTAAGCCATACGCTATTTTTTCTTTTACACTGACCATGATTATTTATCCCGCTTTATACTTGTTTTTAGTTATGGGTATGCTCTTATCTTTTAGAGATGAGTTCTTTATAAGCTAAGCCACTTTTTTTAATAGTGCGTTGCTGGGTTTTATAATCTACATACACAATACCAAAACGTTTTAAATAGCCTTCAGCCCATTCAAAGTTATCCATTAGACTCCAAGCAAAGTAGCCATGTATAACAACACCTTGTTCAATTGCATTATGAACCGCGTTTAAATGAGTATTATAATAACTTAAACGGTCTAAGTCGTTAACTTCACCATTATTATACGTATCGGGCATTGCTGCACCATTTTCGGTTATATAAATAGGCGGTAAGGTGTATGTTTTATTAAGCGATACGAGCAGGTCAGTGAACGATTGCGGGTAAATTTCCCACCCCATATCTGTCAACGGACCCGTAGGTGCAATGGGTTCATAAATATCAGTAGGGTGCGCTTTATAAACTTGGCGGGTATAAAAGTTAATGCCTAAGTAATCAATTGGCTGAGAAATTAATTCCATATCACCTGGGTGTATGTCTGGTAAGTGATCCTCAGGTAGTTGGCTAATTATATCAGGGTATTTACCGTCCATTATTGGTTTCATGTACCACTGATTTAAATAGTCATCAGCGTATTTGGCACTGTCTATGTCTTGTTGAGTATCTGTAAGTGGGTAGGCGGGTGTAAAGTTAAGCACAATGCCGTTTTGAGTATCAGGCGATGTTTTATTTAGCACGTTCATAGCCAGACCATGAGCGAGTAATAAGTGATGAGCTGCTTTTTTACCATACTGCTTGCCTACTAGACCTGGGGCATGTATGCCAATCTCGTAACCTAAAAACGCGCTGCAAAAGGGTTCGTTTAATGTAGCGTAAGAATACACTCGTGTTCCAAATGCGTTAGTAATTAGTTCTACGTACTGCTCAAATGCATAAGCTGTTTTTCTGTTAAGCCAGCCGCCTTCATCTTCAAGGTGTTGCGGTAAATCCCAGTGATACAAAGTAACAAAGGCTTTTATATTTTTTCGTTTTAGCTCATCTAAAATATCAGTATAAAACTTAACGCCTACAGGATTTAACTTTCCGTCTTGAGTCATAACGCGAGGCCATGAAATAGAAAGCCTGTAAGCATCAACACCTAGAGACTCTATTAAATCTATGTCTTGTTGCCAATTGTTGTAATGATCGCAGGCAATATGACCATGTGAATTATCAGCAATTTTACCTGCAGTACTACAAAAGGTATCCCAAATACACGGTAAGCGATGCTCATACCCGCCCTCTATCTGAAATGATGCTGTTGCTACACCATAAACAAAGTCTTTTGTTAATAGAGGTGAATTAAATGGTAATGATATTTTTGTCATTGGTTACAAACCTTTTTGAGAACTTAATTGCACGCTTAGCGCCTATTTTTACTGACTTTCAGCGGTTACAAAACATTATTAAAAATAAAAGTTGTTGAAATATGTAACATGTTCGTATTTAATTAGCCGTGAAAGCGCTTACATTTTTAGATTAATGTTAATTAATCTTCAGGTCAACTCTTTAATACTGCGCCTTAGCGGGGTTTGTATTAATTACTTACTGAAGATCAATTTATAATAATAAATTGCGGAGAGCACATGGCTAGTTCAGCACCACTGACATCACACACACAGTCGCAAAACCACCAAGATAAAAACTATGGTTTTGCACTTACATCTTTAACTTCACTATTTTTTATGTGGGGTTTTATTACCTGCTTAAATGATATTTTGATTCCGCATTTAAAAGCGGTTTTCGATTTAACTTATGTTCAAGCAATGCTTGTGCAGTTTTGCTTTTTTGGCGCTTACTTTTTAATGTCACTCCCTAGTGGATACATTGTTAAAAAGCTTGGTTATAAAAAAGGAATCGTGGTTGGGCTTTTAATTGCGGCAGTAGGGTGTATCTTATTTTACCCAGCAGCGTCTTTACATAGTTATCCTGTATTTTTATTTGCTTTATTTGTACTTGCAAGTGGCATAACGTTATTACAAGTATCTGCAAATCCTTATGTAAGTTTGTTGGGTTCAGCAAAAACTGCGTCGTCTCGTTTAACACTAACCCAAGCTTTTAACGCGTTGGGTACTACGGTTGCGCCATCATTTGGTGCTCTGTTAATTCTGGACTCAGCGTCAGAAGCCTTTTTAACACCTGCACAAAATGCAGAATCAGTACAACTTCCTTACCTCCTTTTAGCTGCAATGCTTATTTTACTAGCCGGTATTTTTGCATGGCTTAAATTACCAGACATTATGAGCGAGCAAAAAGCAGAAGCCGAAAAATCAGAGGCAATTGAAGGCAGTGCTTGGCAGTATCGCCATCTTGTATTAGGTGCTGTGGGTATATTTATGTATGTAGGCGCCGAAGTGGCAATTGGTAGCTTTTTAGTAAGCTTTTTAGCACAAGAAAATATAGCAGGGCTAAAAGAGCATGCTGCAGCTCATTACATCACTTATTATTTTGGTGGTGCTATGGTTGGGCGTTTTATTGGTGCTGCTGTAATGCAAAAATTACCTGCTGGTAAAGTACTTGGCTTTAACGCAACCATGGCTATTATTTTAGTCGTTATTGCCATGAGCACGTCGGGTCAATTAGCAATGTGGTCAATACTATTGGTTGGTTTATTCAATTCTATTATGTTCCCCACTATTTTTAGTTTAGCGTTAAATGGACTTGGCAAACATACAGCTCAAGGCTCTGGTATTTTGTGTTTGGCGATTGTGGGTGGTGCAATAGTGCCACTTTTACAAGGTGCACTTGCTGATACTGTGGGTGTTCAACTTTCGTATGTTTTACCTATTTTATGTTACATATTTATCGTGTTCTATGGTTTAAGCGGTAGCAAACCAGTTCAAGCGCAGGAGACTCTATAATGAAAACCCCTTTTACACTTAATAAAATAGCCTTAGCAACATTAATTGCATCAGTAGGTACTTTATCGGCTTGTTCAAACGACGCAGTGACATCGGTTGAAACTAATGAAACGTTATCTAAAACAGCGCAAATTTGGCCAAAACTTAATATTGCCGTTAAAAAAGATGCCGATATTGAAGCTAAAATAGTCAACTATTTAAAAGCCATGACACTTGAGCAAAAGGTTGCTCAAATGATTCAGCCAGAAATTCGTGATATTACCGTTGAAGACATGCGTAAATATGGCTTCGGTTCATATCTTAATGGTGGTGGCGCATTCCCTAATGGCGACAAACATGCAACACCTATGGACTGGGTAGCCTTAGCAGAGAGCTTTTATCAAGCTTCTGTCGACGACTCAGTTGATGGCAGTAGTATCCCAACTATGTGGGGCACCGATGCAGTACATGGCCATAATAATGTAATTGGTGCGACGTTATTTCCGCACAACATTGGTTTAGGCGCGGCGAATAATCCTGATTTAATCGAGCAAATAGCATCGATTACTGCAGTAGAGGTAATGGCTACGGGTATTGATTGGGTATTTGCACCCACAGTTGCCGTAGTGCGCGACGATCGCTGGGGAAGAACCTACGAAGGTTACTCAGAAGATCCAAAAATTGTACATGATTACTCAGCAGCCATAGTAAATGGCTTACAAGGTAAAGCCGATGACGATTTTTTAAGTGACAAGCGTGTAATTAGTACCGTTAAGCACTTTATTGGCGACGGTGGCACGGTTGATGGTGATGATCAGGGTAATAATATCGACAGTGAACAATCATTATTTGATATTCACGCACAAGGCTATGTAGGCGGTTTATCAGCAGGTAGCCAATCGGTTATGGCTTCTTTTAATAGCTGGAATGGCGTTAAAAATCACGGCAATAAATATCTACTTACTGATGTATTAAAAACACGAATGGGTTTTGATGGATTTGTAGTAGGCGATTGGAACGGTCACGGTCAAATTGAAGGCTGTACTAACGAAAGTTGTGCGCAAGCCGTTAATGCTGGCCTTGATATTTTCATGGTGCCAACAGGTGCCTGGAAGCCTCTTTATAACAATACAATTGCGCAAGTTAAGTCAGGCGAAATTAGTATGTCGCGTATTGATGACGCAGTGAGCAGAATATTACGCGTAAAACTTCGCGCTGGTTTATTTGATAAACCAAGCCCGGCTAAGCGTCTTTACTCTGGAAAAACAGAGCTAATTGGTGCCCAAGAGCACCGCGAAGTAGCACGTCAAGCTGTGCGCGAATCACTTGTGTTACTCAAAAATAAAAATAACCTATTGCCTATCGCAGCTAATCAACGCGTACTTGTTGCAGGTGATGGAGCCGATAATATAGGTAAACAGTCGGGTGGTTGGAGTATTACGTGGCAAGGTACTAATAATAAAAATGCTGATTTCCCTGGTGCTACTTCGATATATAAAGGGCTTGAAGATCAAATATCTGCAGCAGGTGGAAGTGTTACTTTAAGCGCTGATGGTACGTTTGAGCAACGTCCTGATGTTGCCATTGTTGTATTTGGTGAAGAACCTTACGCAGAAGGGCACGGCGATAAAGATAACCTTGAGTTTGAGCGCGGAAATAAAAAGTCATTAGCACTTTTAAACTCACTAAAAGAGCAAGGCATTCCTGTTGTATCTGTGTTTATATCAGGTCGACCTATGTGGGTTAACAGCGAACTTAACGCATCTGACGCGTTTGTAGCTGCATGGTTGCCAGGTACAGAAGGCGCAGGTATTGCTGATGTTTTATTAAAAGCGGCAGACGGCTCCATTCAAAATAACTTTAAAGGTAAATTATCGTTTTCTTGGCCTAAATCAGCAGTACAAACTGCGGTTAATAAAGGCGATGAAAATTACGACCCATTACTCCCTTATGGCTTTGGCTTATCGTACGGCGATAAAAACGTGTTAGCTGACGACCTTGATGAAGACTCTAAACTTGATAACTCTGGGCTTACGAGTATGGATATACTTGTTGGTGCACCTGTAGCACCATGGCGCTTATTGTTAAAATCGGGCGATGAGCTTTTAGATGTATCGAGTAGTACCCATGAATTTGGTGCAATTAAATACCGTACTGAGGACAAAACAGTACAAGAAGACGCGCGCCAATTTAACTTCAGCGGTACAGAAAAAGCCAGTGCTGAAATAGTAACAAGCTTTGCAGAAGATACCATTGCCTATGTTGAAGCCGATAGTGTGATTAGCTTTGATATTAAATTAAACCAAGCACTAACGAGCGATATAGCACTTGCTATGACTTGCTCGGGTGAATGTGGTGCAAGCATTGATTTAGCAAACGTAGTGGATAAAACCATTGAGAATAAATGGCAGTCAGTATCAATCGATTTAGGTTGTTTTGCTGATAAGGGTGTTAATTTTGCAAACCTAACAAGCCCATTTAGTTTACGCAGCAATGGTAAAGCGTCAATTTCTGTAGCTAATATTCAGTTTGTGCCAAATAAGGCAGACGAGGCTACACTGTCTTGTAAGTAGTTTATTAACTCTATTGTGTGTATACCAAAGCCCTTCGAATGAAGGGCTTTTTTTATGTAGAGGTAAACTGCATAAACACTTGAGCTGATTGATATAACTTAATAGGAACTGGTCGCTATAAATACAAAGGGTTACCGCGTTTTTATAAGAGGGGCCTTTTTTATAATTACTTATAAAATAATTAGCACTGCATTAAGAGGTTTTTCTCGTCAAAGCTGACTACTTTATCTCTGCCAGTTTCTTTAGCAAGATAAAGGCGCTTATCAGCCAGCGACAGTAAGTCTTTTACACTCATTTTACCATTTAGTGCACTACTCACACCGGCGCTTACAGATAGGTTAATATGCGAGTTTTGATAATAAAATGGATGCTTAGAAATATTTTCACGTAAGTGCTCTGCATATTCTTTAGCTGCTCGTAGAGAATAGTCTGGTAGTAATATAGCAAACTCTTCACCGCCTATTCTGGCGCAAATACCTTCCTCAATAAATTGCTCTTTTATGTGCTGCGCAATCCATTTAATTGCTTGATCGCCGGTGTCGTGGCCGTACTTATCATTTACACGCTTGAAAAAATCGATATCTAGAATAATTACAGATACGTTTTTATCACTGTTGTTAGGTTGTTTAAGGGTTTCTTTGGCATTATTAAAGAAGCCTCTTCGATTAAATAATTGTGTAAGAGAGTCGGTGTTCGCAAGGTTCGATAGCGTGTATTCACTATTAGAAAATAACAAAAATGGCAGTATAAGAGCACTTAGAGTGGCTAACAGTAAATGACTAATAAGAACAATTTGTAAAGGCGTTGCTACATCCTGAATACTCGAGCTCAGTACCGGTATTAGTAGAAATATTACGTTTAAAAACATAACACCGCTGTGCACTAAAAAGCAGGTGATCAACGCCTTTTTCTGGGCTTTAGCAACAAAGCTCATGCTTTTGATTAAATACGCCGTGTAAATAAATAATCCGGCAATTACTAAGCTCGTTAGCATTTTTGCTGCTTCGAAAGGATAAATTGCCAATAACAATAAACCAGAAAACCCAAATATGCAGTAAAGAGGCATTAAACTAATATTCTGTATATTTTTATATTTATATAGTCCAATAATAATTAAAAGTGGGCTCATAATCATAGAAATACTAGCCAAGTAGTGGGTTATCAAAGGAAAGTCTATGTA
Source organism: Pseudoalteromonas sp. 5Ae-yellow (assembly GCF_014077565.1). Classification (NCBI taxonomy): domain Bacteria; kingdom Pseudomonadati; phylum Pseudomonadota; class Gammaproteobacteria; order Alteromonadales; family Pseudoalteromonadaceae; genus Pseudoalteromonas; species Pseudoalteromonas sp. 5Ae-yellow. The sequence goes on along the minus strand of NZ_JACGWD010000081.1, from coordinate 8,623 downwards.
TAAGCGCAAACATGCCAGTATTTCTGTTAGAGCAAATGTGGCACAGGCTAAACCAAATAGTAGAAAAGATGTTTGTTTTTTATATTTATAAATTGAGAGAAAGAATAAGCTTATGAGTAAGTTAAGAATAAAAGAGAGGAAGATCACAGTAGGCAAATGAAACATGATTTATTCTCTTTATTATAAAATGATGAAATATATATTCAATTAAGTGTGTAATTATTATGTATTAATAAGAAAAGGTCAATTCGGTTAAAAGGATTGCTTTTCAATTTTCTGCATTCTACCTTAAGAATTATTAACGCCAGCTAAACCAAGCTCTCTAAAGCTGATTTAATATCTGGATGATGAAAACGATAATTATGAGCTAATACTTTTTTAGGAACTACAAATTGCCCCGTTGTAAGTAAGTCTGACATTTCACCCATTAATAGTTTAAGCACTACGGTTGGCATAGGGATAAATGCAGGTCGTGATAACGCCTCGCCTAAGCTTTTACTAAATTGAGCGTTGCTCACAGGGTTTGGTGCAGTTGCGTTAACAGGACCTGATATTTCAGGATGTCTAATAATAAAAAGTATTAGCTGAATCATATCGTCGATGTGTATCCACGACATACCTTGCTCGCCATCACCAATAGGGCCACCCAAGCATAATTTAAAAGCGGGTAGCATTTTACTTAATGCCCCACCTTTTTTGGCCAAAACAATACCCGTGCGTAATAGACACACTCTGGTTTGTTCTGATTGCGCAAGTAAAGCTGCACTTTCCCAGTCTTTACAAAGCTGGTGGCTAAATTCATCATGCGGATTTTCACAGGTCTCATCAATAGTGTTACTATTTTGTCGACCATACAAGCCTACAGCACTTCCAGAAATAAAAGTATGCGGGGGAGTGCTACAAGCTTTAATAGCTTCGCTAATTTTTTGTGTAATACCAATACGGCTGTCGCGTATTATTTGCTTTTGCTTGTCGCTCCAGCGTTTATTTACAATTGGTTCGCCAGCTAGATTAATAACAATATCAACGGTGTTAAAATCTACTTCATTAACATTGCTTACGGCTTTAACTTTATGTCCCAGTAATACGTTAGCTTTAGTCGGATTTCGGCTAAGCACAGTAACAGTATTATGATGAAGTAAAAAAGGGCATAAGTGCTTACCAATTAATCCTGTCGCGCCAGTAACAAATATATGCATTATTAATCCTTACAATAAAATAGTAGCAAGTGATTAAAAAACATACTCGCTAGCAAACAGCTTTGCAAATTTATACGTAAAACAGGCTTTTATGATCACTTCGTCATTATTTCATTTAATTACCTTTTGCCTTACACTAAGGCCATATAATTAATAAAAGGATTAATAAATTGGCAAGTTTAACTGGAGTAAATAAAAGCTTAATAGTTTTTGCTTCCTTAGTGGTCGTACTCGCGGGGATAAAAGCAGCAAGTGTAATTATTATTCCGTTTATTTTGGCAGCGTTTATTGCCATTATTTGTAACCCGCTTATTAAGTTTTTTGCGCGCTACCGAATTCCTAAAGGTATTGCTGTTATGTTGGTAGTGCTTATTATCGTAGGCTTAGGTGTGAGCCTTGGCGGGCTTGTTGGGCAATCAATAAATGATTTTTCGCAGCAACTTCCTGAGTATAAAACACAACTCAAAGAAGAATTTGTATGGCTGGTAGATTTAGCATCTCAATACAATATATTGCTCAATAAAGATCAATTAATCAATATGTTCGACCCAGGTAGAATGGTTGATGTAGCCACTAATATGCTCACCGGTTTAGGTGGCGTAATGGCAAACATGTTTTTAATTATTTTAACTGTTGTTTTTATGCTGTTTGAAGGGCCAATGCTGAGCAAAAAAATACACATGGCACTTGAAGATCCTGATAGCAAAATGAAGCAAATTAACCGCTTTTTAGAGTCTATTAATTCATATTTGGCAATTAAAACGCTAGTAAGTTTAGGGACGGGTATTATTGCTGCGTTTTACTTATGGATTTTAGACGTTGACTACTTTGTTCTGTGGGGGGTATTGGCGTTTATGTTCAATTACATTCCAAATATTGGATCAATTATTGCGGCTGTACCAGCTGTATTACTTGCGCTTATTACTCAAGGCCCGTTAGTAGCAGGACTTGTTGCTGCAGGATATTTAACAATCAATACGGTAATGGGCAATATTGTAGAGCCTAAATTTTTGGGCAAAGGGCTCGGTCTTTCAACGCTAGTGATATTTTTATCATTAATATTTTGGGGCTGGTTATTAGGTTCTGTGGGTATGCTTTTATCTGTGCCATTAACTATGATTGTAAAAATAGCCCTAGAAGCCAGTGCAGAAGGTAAGTGGGTTGCCACTTTACTGGGCAGTGGCGAAGACGTTGCTAAAAATAACTAACATCTATAACCATCAAGGGCTGTAAAATTAAAGCCCTTGATGGTTAAGTTATCAGTAAATATAGGGCTATTAATTAACAAACAATTTAATAGCGTCATCCACTGCGTTTATTGCGCCTTCTAAATATCCCGCTTCTTGTTTTGCAAACTCACTCGCTACAAAATGAATATTGAGGTTATTTAATTGCTCATCTAAGCCTGAAAAATCAAATTCAGGGTGCTGCGAAGGCTGAGTTTGAGCGTCTCTATCCGCTACAAACTTATCGTCTGCCCAGTCTTTAATAAAGTACCCGTTGCCTTTTGAGCATCTTTACCATAAAAGTAGCTAAGCTGCTGGACACAGGCTTGAATTAATTGCTCTTGAGTTACTTGATTTCGTGATAAGTAGGGCACACCTATAAAGCCAAATAATGCGGCGTAATTGCCATCTTCAGCACTGGCGTCGTGAATTTCGACCATAAGGCCTACGCGGCTAAAGCACTGCCCTGATAAGTTTTTATCACGCCAAAATGCATGTTCAAAAGTAGCTATAAATTTGGCTTGTCCTGCCATCCATGTAGGTACACTACTAAGGCGGTTTATGAGTGCTGGAGTCGCCCATAGTTCAGGTGTTAAGTGTGTTGTAACCATACGAGCAGGAACTGCTGAAATTAGTTTTTCAGTAGTAAAGTGCTTAATATTACCTAAGTGATTAACCGTAATTTGCCAGTTGTTATCACCTTTTTTAAGCTCAGTGACATTGTGTTCTAATAACACAGAATCAGGATTAAGTTGCGCGTATAAGGCAGTTATTAAGGTATTCATGCCGTGCTTAAGCCTAAATAACTGCATATCTCCAGCACCTGCAATTTGTTGAGGCTGCTTGGAATTAGGTGCTTGATATAACACATCACCTTTGTTGTATTGCTCAAATATACTCAAGTTGAGTGACTTTACTAAAGCTTGAATTTTTGGTTGGTGGGGAAATATCCACGTAGGGCCCAAATCAAAACTAACATCGTTATTTATTGGTGATTGCGCGGCAAAAATTCGACCGCCTAATAGCGATTTAGCTTCCAGTAATAAGAACTGAATATTAAGTTTTTGTAATTTATACGCACAGTATAAGCCGGCAAGTCCGCCACCTATAATTATTACTGGTTTAGTCATTTTTATTACCCATTTAGCAATCTACTAGTAGATAGTTTGTTTTGATATAAATAAATTGTCAAGCGGAGCGGGGAGTGTACAGAATAACTTAACTAATTAGTTTTGTTAGAATGGGTGTTTTAGTGATTCTGTAAATTGATTTATAAGCTCAATTTCACAGAGTTTATAGCTAATGGCTGCGGTTGTCGCATTAGGAAGTTTTATTAAATAGCGCCATTGGCAGGCGCTCTCCAGGTACTTTTCGCTATTAGTAATGCTACGCATAAATAACGGAAGTACTTGAGTATTACCTGTGATTTCTTGTGATTTAGTTAGCTCATATTTGCGCTTTTGTATCCAACTGCCTTGTACTTGCTTTGCTTTATCAATTTGGGTATCTAGGCATTGAATATACCGCTTAGCTTCATCGGTTGTTGCTTTAGCGGCTAAAGTACATGCCTCATCTGCCAAGCTGTACTGGCTTGTAGCTAATAGCACAATGGCAGTGAGTTTTAATAAATAGTTACTTTTTGTCATTGTAATTAAACTCTAAAATAAATTGAGCGCCGGCTAATTTATCAGCATCGGTAATGGTTAGCGTACCGTGATACGACTTAACTAAATCTGATACAATCGCCATGCCTACACCGTGTCCGCTTTCGTAAGTATCGAGGCGAGTACCACGTGTAAGTAAAGATTCGCGCTTATCTTCTGGCACGCCAGGACCATCGTCGCTAATTCCAATACACAGGGTTTTACTTTGGATTACTTGTATTTCTACTTGCGAGCGACATGCTTTACACGCGTTATCAATCAAGTTACCGAGTAATTCCATTAAATCTGTTTGATCGCCTAAAAAATAATCTTTTTCAGTTACAGTGCAGCTAAAAATAATATCTTTATCACGATATACTTTTGCCATAGCACTGAGTATTGAATCGAGTACTGGCTTAACAGGGGTTTGTTTTTTCCACGTGTCTGATGCGCCTGTTGCAGCACGTTTTAATTGGTGCTCGATCATCACATTAATGCGGTCGAGTTGTTCTTGTGCATCGGCATCGTTTGCCAATGGACTTGATTTTAATACAGCCAGCGGCGTTTTGAGTGCATGAGCAAGGTCGCTCAATGAGGCTCTATAGCGTTCCTTTTGGCGTTGTTGCGACTCAAGTAGCAAGTTTAGATCTGCTTTTATTGTTTGCAGTTCTACTGGGTAGAGGCCTTTAATTTCTTGAATATCGCCTGATTCAATCGCTTTTATTTCTTTATCGAGTCGTTGGAGTGGGCGAGCGCTCCAAATGAAACCAATCGCCATCAGGCCTGCAATTGCAATCCCCATGATAAACATCCAATCTACAAGGGTTTGCTTAAAGCCATCCATTAAACGAAGTAGAGCGTCGTTACGTTTAACTAATATAAAGCGAGCTTGTTCTGATTGATCTATGTTGTTTAAAATTACAGTCAGGCTAAGTTGCCAATAAGCGGTATTATTATATTCTACACGCCTAAAGTCGGCAGCACCTGCCTTGGTCTCTATTTGTTGAGGTACATAGTTTAAATTTACAGCCGACTCTGAGTTCCAAACCGGGTCATCATCGCGGTAGATCATTGCGTAGGTATCAGAATTTAATCTGTTTAACTCAGGCGCTAGAATAGTGCTGGGCATAATAATACCATGCTCAGTAAAATCGACTTCAGATATTAGCGAGTAGAGTTGTGCTTCGAGGGTTTTTTCTGTCGCATCAACAAGTGAAGCGTAATACGCCTTACCAATTGAATAAAATAAGATAGGAAGTGCGACTAACAAAACAAAGACAAGGATAAATCCTTGCCTTATTTTTAACGATATTTGCGGTATTACCACTGGCTTTTAAGCCTGTAACCACGCCCACGTAGTGTTTCTACTGGGTTTAGTACGCCTTCAGGGTCAAGCTTTTTACGCAAACGTAGTACAAATACTTCAATTACGTTTGAATCAAGGTCGAAATCTTGGTCGTAAATGTGCTCAGTCAGTTCTGATTTAGAAATTACTTTTTGCGGATTTACCATTAAGTATTCAAGTACTTTATATTCGTAAGCTGTCAGGCTAAGTTCTTTGTCATCAACCCATACTTGTTGTGAACGTGTATGGATTTTAATTGGACCTGCAGTCATTTCTGGATTTGCTTTACCAGCACTGCGACGAATTAATGCATTACAACGGGCAATAAGCTCTTCAACATGAAATGGCTTAGTAAGGTAGTCATCGGCACCTGCATCTAAACCTTCTACTTTATCTTGCCAGCGATCGCGCGCGGTTAAGATTAAAATAGGGATTGTAATGCCTTGTGCTCGTGCTTTATTAATTAGCTCAATACCGTCTATTTTAGGTAAACCTAAATCAACTACGGCCATATCAAGCGGGTATTCTGTAATGTGGAAAAGACCTGCTTCACCATCGTGGCATAAATCCACGCTGTAACGTTCTTTTTCTAAGGCATTACGTAGGTTATCTGCTAAATGTAAATCGTCTTCTATAACTAAAATTCGCATTTTTAATCCTTTTTCACTTCGCCGGTTTTTTTATTAATATGTAAATCAACGACGTGGCCGTCAGATTTGAGTATTCGTACGGTATAAAAATCTGTTTTTTCAGTGATCTTTAATGTCTTACCGCCAATTGTTTTCTTTGCGAGTATTACGGCTTTCTTTTTGTCCACCTCAGCATGAGATGCTTGGGTGGCGGTTGCTGCTTGACTAAAGTTAGCTAAGCTAACACAAGCAATAAAACCGAGGCTTAATAATACGCGCATAATGGAAAACTCCTAGACCAGACTCACTTAGTTTAATTAACTAAGTTACTAAAATTCAAGTAAAAACGGTAAATTCGTTTTTATCCTGATAATTTTAATTAAAATCCTGTGAACAAACCCTGAATTACAGTGTAACGCACGCTCTAGGGTTTAATACTTTTTAAGCAGGAAATACCTTTTTAAAAGGTTTAACAATTGTATTTTCATAGATGCCTGCGGCAACGTAAGGGTCTGCTGCTGCCCACTCTCGAGCTGCTTCAATTGATTCAAATTCAGCAACCACTAATGAACCGGTAAAACCTGCTTCTTGAGGATCCTCACTATCGACTGCCGGTAATGGACCGGCGGTAAGTAGACGGTTTTGTGAATCAAGCTCACTAAGGCGTGCTAAATGTGCCGGGCGTGCTGCTTTTCTAAGCTCTAAGCTATTTTCAACGTCTGTTGAGTGAATCATGTACAACATAAGGAATCTCATAAAAATTGTTAAATTTGATTAACGCAATACTACCACAGCGTTGAAAATTGGTGAATTAAAAGCGTATTTACACAGGTTTACACTTCGATTTTATTTTTAAGCTGTAATTGCTTGAAAACCTCTGTGTAACACTGGTAGAGTCGCTGAAATATACAAAATAATAAAAAGGTTTTATGCATGAGCGAAAATAGAGAACGATTTAGTTCCCGCCTTGGATTCATAATGGCAGCGGCCGGTTCAGCTGTTGGTATTGGTAATTTAGTTGGTTTTCCGGTTTCTGCTACTAAAAATGGTGGTGGCGCATTCTTATTAATTTACGCTTTATTTGTCATATTCATTTGTTTACCAGTCATGATGGCTGAAATGGCAATGGGTCGTAACGCTCAAAAAGATCCACTTGGTTCGTACAAACTATTATCTAATAACGATAAAAAATGGAAGTTAGCTGGTTTTTTTGCGGTGCTTACACCATTTATGATTGCTGTATTTTATATGGTGATTACGGTTTGGATCTTTGGTTATTTAACGCAAACAGGCCTCGGTAATTTAGATTTACTTGCAGATCCTGGCCACTTTGGTGTTTTTATTAATAGTTACACTGTGTTTGGTTATATGGCTGTTGTGGTTATTATCGTTAACTTAATTTTGTTAGGTGGTGTTAAACAAGGCATAGAAAAAGCCGCCAAATTTTTAATGCCCGCTTTATTAGTTATGCTACTAGCTCTAGTTACTTATGTATTAACGCTTGATAACGCAATGGCCGGTGTTAAATACTACATTATTCCTGATTTTTCTAAGATGAGTGCAAGTGTACTTAATGGCGCATTAAGCCAAGCGTTTTTCTCGCTATCGCTGGGTATGGGTATATTAATGACTTACGCGTCGTACATTTCTAAAAAAGATGACATTGTAAGCAGTGCTAAAATGGTCGCTATTACTGACTCACTCGTTGCGTTTGTAGCGGGGCTAATGGTGTTGCCAGCGATATTTAGCTTTGACCCAAATACAGACCCATCAGCACTTTCTGATTCGTCCGTATCAATGATTTTTGTATACCTACCTAAAATATTATTAGCACTGCAAAATGATATTGGTTATGTAGGTGCGTCTATTGTTGCGTTCTCATTCTTCTTATTAGTATTTTTTGCAGCGATTACTTCACTTGTTTCAATAGTGGAGGTACCGACAGCAACACTAAGCGACCGTAAAGGTATTAGCCGTAAAAAAGCACTGGGCATCCTTACACTTTCAACCGGTGTACTTACTATTTTATGTACAATGTCGTTTGGTATGATTGACAGCCTTACATCTTTCACCAGTTATGGCGGCGTTAGTAAGAGCTTTTTTGATATTATTGTTGATGTATTTTACGACACAATTTTACCGCTTAATGGCTTAATGGTGTGTTTGTTTGTAATGTACCGCTGGAAAAAAGCACGCTTAACACAAGAGCTAAGCTTAGGTTCGCCTAATTATGCGGGAAGCTTGATGGAAAAGTACGTTAACTTTTCACTTTCAACGTTTATTCCTGTCATTCTAGCTGTAATATTTATAAATACAGTGGCGACTAAGTTTTTTGATTTAAAAATATTTGGTTTTTAATAGGCCTCTTTAAAAGCTTATTGAATAATATAATGTCGCTCAGTTAAGCTTAGCGGCATTTTTTATAGGCGTTTTTTACAGGTATCTGGTCTAACTATTATACCAACCTGCATAAATCTTTGATCAATTTAACGAATTAAATTGCACTATAACGTCGTTAAAAATTTTTTATTTAGAACAACTAGATACAAAAATTTTTGCCTAGTTCTAGCGTAATTTTCTT